>JAAAOU010000431.1 GCA_009908745.1 Bacteroidota bacterium | reverse complement strand
GCAGGCGCTACGTAAAATTAGCCACCAAGGGCACGAAGGGGCACGAAGACCGTTTTGGCCTTGCCAAAACCTACACACGACACGCTTGCATTCGTGTACATTCGTGTCATTCGTGGCTACATAATACACTAGACAGGCGCTACGTAAGATTAGCCACTAATGACTCGAAGGGACACGAAGCCGTTTTGGCCTTGCCAAAACCCACACACGACACGCTCGCATTCGTGCCCGTAGGGTCCTGATAAGCTCTGCTTCGTCGGCGGCCCCTTCGTGAAATTCGTGGCTAAAAACCTGATGTGTATCTTCATTCAAAAGTGGCAGCAACTCGGTATTGGGGGTGCTCAACACATAATCCTTTCGGGTGGTAGCCACATAGGTAGTACATTCTGCGTAGGGCCAGTCGACATCAAAACCGAGGACTTCCTCGTAGGTCTTGCGCCCCATCACAACGGTATCGATACCAGCATAAAAGTCTTGGTATCCGTAGTCCGTTTTATCGAGATTGGGCAACTTGGCCAGCCAGTCGAGCTGGTTATTGGGGCGGGCAATATAGCCATCTATGGAAGTGGCGATGTAGAGCTTGATACCTGACATAAGGCTTATTCAAGATTATAGGTATAGCAGTAAGCCTATTGCCCGCAGGGTCCAGACCACCGTACGTATCCAATTAGTGCGCACGAGCCGAAGGTGCTTACCAGCGTCGAATTGCTGGCTCAAAGCCGAGTGCAAAGGGACTTGGATGAAGAAGGTCGATGCCCAAACGACCGCCAGACCGCCCGCATTACCCCACCAAAAAAGCGCCCGTGGATACCAATACAGCATCAGCAGCCCCGTGCCCAACTCCAGTAGCATCATAGGCGCGGTCACCCAAGATGTCAAGCGGGTGTGCGCGTTTTCATAATCGACAAAAACGGCACGCCCTACTTTCCCCATCAACGGGTAGTGCACCACCTGCACAAACCAGATCAGCCCCAGCATATACAGGGAAAACAGCAAGTGCAGCCGGAAAACCCACTCCTCCGCCATACTTTAGCGGACTAGCGTGACGTCTCCTTGCATAGGATCCAAGTCAATGGCATTCTCCCCTTCGCCCCGACCTACGCGGATGATGTAGTAGTAGACTTCCGAAGGCTGTGGCGTACCGTTGTAGTTGCCGTCCCAGCCAGTGTCCGGGCTGTCGTTGTCGTAAACGAGCTGCCCCCAGCGGTTATACACTTTAAACTCCCGTACATCGAACATGCTAGGGTCCAAGACCGAAACAAAATTGAAGAAATCGTTTTGATTATCGCCATTAGGGGTGAAAGCATTGGGCATAAAAATCTCTAATTCTTCCACATCAATAATCGCCTCCGCACTGTAGGTGCAACCAGTCGGCGTGGTGATAATCACAGAATAGTTGACCGTACCCTCTTCCAGCAATATCTGCTGTATAGTCGTCAGCCCCACACCAGAAGCCACCTCTTCCTCACCGGCAAACCAGGTGAAGGTCAGCTCTTCCGCCGGCAGCGGGCCGCTGAAGTTCACTGTGAGGGTAACTTCGTCCCCTTGGAAAATCGTATCAGAAGGCTCTACGGTAATCTCTTCCGTGACGACCCCCTCTTCGACAGCGATGGTCACCGATTCCTCCAGGCTATTACAGCCATTGCCATCGCCGTAGTTCAGTGTGTAGGTTGTGGTATCCTCCGGAGTCACCTCAATCACAGCGTCGTCAAAAGAGCTGCCGTCGCTACCTGTCCAAGTGTAGGTCTCTTCGCTGCTGCCGCCTTCTGCCACTGCTTCTATGCTTACCGCATCGCCGGCGCATATCGTCGTCGCTTCGGGGAACAGCTCTAGGCTCACTTCACCGACAACTTCTATGGTCAGCTCTTCCTCCTGCGGGGCGCAGGCTCCAAAATCAGCGGTCAGGAAATAAGTGGTGGTAGTATCCGGGGTCACAACCAGCTCTCCGTCCTCCACTTCGCCAAAGTCAGGATCGGTGGACGTCCAGGTGTAAGTGGCCTCCGGGTTGGTATTGAAAATGAGCTGCAAGGACTCCCCTTCACATATCACCCCTTGCGTTTGCAGCTCGTAGGGGGCCTGCGGGAAGGGGTTGACCGTAGCGGAGGCCGTAGCCGGGCATTCGCCACTCTCGATTTCCACGACGAAGGAAGAAGGGGAATTGATCGGCGCTGTAATGGGGTCCAGGCAATCGTTACAACTCAACTGCTCTGCCCCTTGGGTCCACTCTATCTCGTCAAAGGTTGCGCCGTTGCCATCCACGATCAACGACACGATTTCCCCGGGGCAGACCATGGTGTCGGCGGGCAGTATACTCAAATCGGGTATAGTGTCTACGGTAAGGTCTACAACCGCAGTATCTACACAGGCGCCTTGGGTAGTGACACGCTGGTAGGTTTCGGTATCCGGCTGGGCAGTAATGACTAGGTTATAGAGGCTGTCCGGTGATTCCTGACCGGCGGCGGGCGTCCACAGAAAATCGATCTCCGGATAGTCCGATGGCTCGTACAAGGGCGATTCGAACACCACAGTCGACCCTTCGCAGACGGTAGTATCGACAGGCGTGATCGACAGGTCGGCTGGCAGGCTGTCCACGATAACCACCACGGAGTCAATACGGAAGCAGTTGTCCACGCCCGTCTCCGCGTAGTAGGTAGCTTGCGAAGTCGGCGCAACTGTTATATTGTTCGCAAACGTAGAATCAAAGCCGGGTTGCGTGGAGGTCCACAGCGGCGTATTGCCCGCCGGGGTGATAGAAGAAGGTAATACGACCTCCGTGCCGATGCAGATTCTTAGCGTATCCCCGCGTTCGATTTCAATAGCGATGGGCGTAATGTCCACACTCACTGCCGCTTCTTCTATACAGCCTCCACGGATAGCGGTCAGGTTGTAGTTGCCGCTCATCTGCGGGAAGGCTAGGGTATTGGGATCGGATGGATCGACAATATCAGCCGGGCCAGTCCATTGGTAAGTCGTATTGTTCTCTAGCACCGTATTGCCGAGCGTCAAACTATCGCCTTGGCAGAGCATGGTATCATTGGCTACCACCAGCGCCGGCGGGTTGAAAACGGTCAATGTCACGCTATCTTGGCTCGGTAGCGGGCATTCCCCATTAGTGGCCGTCAGAAAATAGGTAGTGGTTTGTTGTGGGCTGGCTTGCGGGTTGGCTACCGTGGAGCTAAAGCCGGCTGGCTCGGAAGACCACTGGTACTGTACCCCCGGATTGGCCGGGCCACCGATATTTGCGGAATCCCCGATGCAGATGTCTTGGTCTTCGCGAATTTCATAATCTGCTGCCATCTGCGGCAGTATACTCAAGGTCATGCTATCCTGCAGCGGGCAGTCCGTACCAGTGAGCGACACGAATATCTCCGCTTCCATGCCGCCTTCTTCTGCTACCACGAAGGGTGCCGGGCAATCGGTACAACTCAGACTCACATTGTCCGGTGCCGTCCAATTGTAAGTACCGCCAATGAAGTTGATGCCCGCTTCAATTTGTATTTCCTCCCCCTGGCAAACCGTAATATCCGGCCCGGCGTCCAATTCATAAACCTGCACATTAACAGTAATGGTATCAGAAACGCAAACACCATCCACCACAGCAGTGTAGGTTGTCGTCTCCAACGGCGTCGCTACCGGGGTAAAGCAGTCGGTGCACGACAAGGTATTGCCGCCTGAAATCCAAGTGATGTTGCCGATCGTGCTTTCTACTTCCAGCTGCACGGACTGGCCCAAGCAGACTGCGGTGTCGTTCGTAATGATCTCATTGGGTACTGGGGCCAGTACTTCCTCCGAAGAGGGCGACCAGTCTACCGAGACGGCACCGCTTTGGATGTTGCCGCCCCAGTCGTTGACCAGCACCACGTAGACCTCCCCTTCTTGGGTGTCGATAGTGGACACAAAGTCATCGTTGTCGCCGTCGCAGTCGTACTCATCAGTTACCGGCTGCCCATTGACAGGGTTGATATCCGTCAGGCCGGTGGGGTCCGCCCCGCCCGAATAAGAAGAGCGGATCGGCTGCGTCGTTTCTATCTGTTCGATCACAAAGTCAGGGTCGTCACATACTTCTTCCGGTGAAAATGGCCCCCACACGTTAAAGTCGATATCCGAAGCTTCCTGCGGCAGTGCAGCGTCAAAGACGAACCCAAATGGGCCATCCGCCTGTGCCTCGATCGTAAACCAGTAAAAACCGCCCGCGCCGTTGTCTAACCAGCAGCCGGAATTTTGGTCCACGATAATCTCTACATCCTCAAAACCAGGTTCGAAGGTGAATATAGAAGGCAGACCGTCTACACTCACGCAGCCGTTGAGCGGGTTGCACAAAGCGTCGACCAAGGCCACGCTGACCGGGCAGTCCCCCTCCGTTATGGAAAGGTCGAAGTCCGTACAGCCCTGCGCATTAGCCACCACTATATAGTAAGTGCCGGGGTTCTCAAAAGTCACCCCGGGTGCCAGGCCGCCCGTACCTTCGTAAATGCAGCTGGTCCCGGCTTCGTCCGCAGGGCCGTCCAAGACAAGTATACCGGTGCCAGTGTTGGCATTTTCCAGCTCTATGTCCGCACAGAAGCCCCCCTGCGTCGTGAATTCGAAAACGAGCTCTTCCCCGGCCAAGAATGGTATATTACCACAGGGAGATTCTGTAAAAGTCACTACCGCCCCGCAGGTGGTCAGGCCAGTGGCTTGGTAGGGCAGGCTGTTGATGACCGTCGGGTTGTCAAAAGAAGAGCCAGAGCAAGGCTGGCTGCTGCAATTCCAAGTCAGCTCAAAGCCGGAGTTGGTCACCGAGCCGTCGGAGGTGAATTCAATGGTCACGATATCCGCTGAGGTCTGAATGGAGACCGGGCCATCGCTGAAGCCCGTGTAACTTCCGAGCAGCGGGCCATTCACGCCGTTACCCTCGTATATGCTGAGCTCGTCCAAGACATTTTCGGTCTGGTAGTTGAGCAGTTCGATTTCCAGGCAAGCGGAAGGGCTGGATGGGGCGATCACAAAGGTGTTGGATTCTACATTGCTGTAGTCTCCGTCCGGCCCGCCCGAGTCAAACAGGGTGCCGAAGCAGGAAGTCGTCTCCGCCAAATCCCCCATGTTGATATCCGGTACAAACTCTTCTACGCAAAGCTGAAAATCCCCAGCGTTGGGCGAAGCGGTTGCGGTATAATCATTGACCCGCAGGTAATATTCGGTATTTTCCGACAAGCCCAGCACATCGAGGCGCAGGGAACTTTCCCCGTTGGGCGCGGAGTCACACTGACCCAGTAGTGCCAAATTATTAAAGGAACAAGCTCCCCGGTAGAGGGCCATCTGCGGGTTGAGGATACTGCTGTTGGGGCCGCTGTCTACCCCTTCCAGCGTGATGGTGACGTCCGTAATGCCCGCTGGCACGGTAAAAGCGAACCAAACATCCCGCTGTACCGCCCCGCCATTGAAACAGGTAGGTATGTTGTTGAAACCGATGTCGGAAGCTGTAGCGCCGATATTGTCGTAAACCGTATCCGGGCAAGCCGGCACGGTGCCAATGTCGATCACGCCCCCGCAGTCGTCATTGACGGGTTGGGAAAGCGCGGTGATGCTAAAAAAGGGTAAGAGCAGAAAAGGTAGCAATAATCTCATTGTCTAGCCAGTTGTGTGTTTTGTTTCCGTAGCGCAAGCGTGCTGCGACGAGGCGCTTTAGCTACGCAGGATTCAGAACTGGCTAATTTAGTTAAATTTCGGTACTCGCTGAGATTTCGGCTGCTAAAAAGTCGGCTACATAACGCAGTAAGTCCGGATTCTTCATCAAGCGGTAATGGCCGTAGCCATCGGAAACCAGCATGCGGGCGTTGTCCCAAGCCTCGAAAATCGCCTGGCCCTCAGCAAAATCCACCACCGCATCTTGCTTGTCATGCACTACGAGCACCTCTTCTACCTGCTCCTGCAAATCGGCTCGGCTGGTATCTACGTAATGGATGGGAAATTTCACTTTTTGCTCAATATACTGCAGGAACCGGCGGGCCGCCGGCGGGGGCACGTTCATGGTCGCCATAGCATCGCGCAGTACCTTCTCCATCCGGTTGGGCACGTTGATAAGCACCAGTTTGCCCACCTTTGTAGACACCTCAAGGCGGGACAGCGCAAAAGCCGTGGATGCGCCGCCAAAAGAGTGGGTGATAATGCCGTATACCCCGCCAACCTGATTGATGACCGCCCGCACCGCGCCACCAAAGTGCAGCAGGTTGGTCCGCTTGCCGCCAGAATCGCCGTGAGCAGGCCCGTCAAAAGCCACCACCCGGAAGCCGCGTTCCAGCAAGTAAGGCACGAAAGTCCGTAGCGCCGTCCCCCGCGACTCCCAGCCGTGCACCAGCAGTATGGTCTGGCCGCCGTAGCCCCACTCGTAGCCTTTCAACAGTTCTTTGCCGTACATGAATTCGAAGATGCGGGCGCTTTCCAGCAGCTCGTCGCTTGTCCGGTGCTTGGCGCGCAGGCGGGGCGTGGAGAACAGGCGGTAGGCCAGGCGGCCCGCCAACTTGGGGAAAAGGTAGCCCAGCGTACCAAACAGAAAGCGCACCAGCTTCAAAATGGGCGGATAGCGTACCGGCTGCTCCGGTTTCGGGTCTACATATTCGGATGGGAGATGATATACAGCGTTCGCTTTGGTCATGGAGTGCGTTTTAATTTTCTAAGCGCAATTCTTCGATCATTTGCAACAGCAAGGCCGCCATGCTGTTGAAGTAAGCAACGTCTTTGTACAGCTGCGCGAGCATCAGGCCGCCTTCCAGCGTGCCGATAAACTGCAGGGCGAAAGCAGCGGCGTCGGCCTCCGGCTTGACTTCCCCGCGTTGCTTGCCCTTTTCCAAGGTACGCACGATGCGGGCCTGCCACTCGTCCATAGCCTGCATGACACGCCGGCGCAGGGCGGGCTGCGTGTCGTCGGCTTCCACCGCAGTGTTCTGCAGCGGGCAGCCGCCGGCGATGGGCGGGTTGAGGATGTGCTCTTTGTAAAAGTAGACGACCGCCTTGAGCTTGTCTAGTGTGTTCTCGATGACACTCGTACGGGCACCGGTTTGCTCGTAGACGTAATCGACAGCGTGCTCGAAAGCGGCAATCGCGATTTCCTCCTTGCTGCGGAAGTTGCCGTACACGCCGCCCTTGGACAGCCCGGTGGCGGAGACAATATCCCCCATAGAGGTGCCCGCGTAGCCCTTGGAGTTGAAGATGGCGGCGGCTTTCTCGACGATGCGCTGACGGGTAGCTGTGGCCTTTGACATAATAATCGAATTGTGTTGCTTACACAAAAATAAACCGATCGGTCGGTTTTTGCAAGCACCAACCGGCCAGTCACAAAAATTTAACATGCCGACTACTGTTTATTTACATACGGGCAGCAACGAAGGGGACCGGCTGCAAAACCTGCGGACGGCGGCCCGCTACATCGAGGAACGAGTAGGGGAATGCCTAGAGGACTCTAGGATATACGAAACGGCAGCCTGGGGCATAGAGGATCAGCCCGACTTTTTGAACCAAGCATTGTCTATTTCGACCGACCGGCCGCCCTTTGCTTTGCTGGATATCCTGCTGGGCATTGAGCAGGAGATGGGCCGGGAGCGGCGCGTCAAGTGGGGGCAGCGGCTGATCGACATCGACCTGTTGTTTTACGGCAGTGCCCGCATCCACACGCCCCGCCTGAAGGTCCCCCACCCCTATTTGCACAAGCGCAACTTTGTGCTGCAACCGCTGCTGGATATCGCACCGGATTTGGTCCACCCGTCCTATGGCGTTACCGTACGGCAGTTGGCGCAGCGCACGCAAGACGAGCTGACCGCGCAGGTGTACCAAAGCTAAATCGGCTTGATGACCTAGCAGCACTGCTTTTCTATTTTGCCCCGCTGTGTATTGTTTTTTACATGGCCACTATGGCTATATTTGCCCCACAACACACGCAAATGGACCAACTCGGGAACTTCATCGTCATCGAAGGCAACATCGGCGCCGGCAAAACCACCCTCTGCAAAATGCTGGCCGAGGAACGTGGTTACCGCCTGTTACTGGAGCAATTTGCCGACAACCCTTTTCTGCCGCATTTCTACGAAAACCAAGAACGCTATGCTTTCCCCGTGGAGCTGTTTTTCATGACCGAGCGCCACAAGCAGCTGCAGCAGGAGCTGGCGCAGCGTGATCTATTTCAGGAAGGCATTATCGCCGACTACATCTTTTTCAAGACCCTGCTGTTTGCCCGCAACAACCTCAACACGGAAGAATACCGGCTCTTCCAGCGCCTGTTCAACATCCTGAACGCGGCTTTCCCCAAGCCGGACCTGCTGGTCTACCTGCACCGCTCAGTCGACAACCTGATGGCGAATATACAGAAGCGGGGCCGCAGCTACGAGCGCAACATCAGCCGCGACTACCTACGGCAGATTCAGCAGGCTTATTTTAACTATTTCCGCGCCAACGAGAACATCCCGACGCTGATTATCGACTTGGAAGATGTCGACTTTCTGAACGAGCCAGCGTATTACCAAAAAATCGTCGACTGCATGAGCAAGCCCTACCGGCCGGGCGTACACCGGGCCAGAATTTTCTGAACGGCGGCAAACATGCTACACTGCTCTCGACTTTAGCTATTAAAACCTATGAAAACCAAAGGCAATCTCTACCCGCTGTTGATCACGCTGGTCATACTTGCCGGACTAGGGGTCGTTTACGCCCTTTCCCCCGATTTGCAGCAAGAAATCAAACAAGCTTTTGAATATGCTAAAGCGGGCGAACGCCAGGCCCTGGCGCAATGGTTCAAGCAATTTGGAGCTTGGGGCCCGATAGGCATCGTGCTCTTTATGGTATTGCAAATGTTTCTCGTCGTTTTTCCCAGCTGGCTGCCCATGATCGTAGCCAATATCGGCTACGGGGCAATATGGGGTACGCTAATTGCTATCTTGGCGGTGGCTTGCGCTTCTACCGTGGGTTATATCCTTGGCCGCTCGTTGAGCCAGCCGCTGATTGGCCGGCTGGTGGGCAAAAAGCAGGAACGCAAGCTGAAGGGCTTGGTGGAGCGCTATGGCTTTGGCATCGTGGTGTTGTTCCGGCTGTCCCCGCTCCTATCTACAGATGCCATAAGTATTGTTGCTGGTGCCTTAGGCATGCCCTACTGGCGCTACTTGCTGGCTACGCTGACGGGCATCACCCCGCTGGCAGCCGCTATCGCTTACTTTGCAAAAGACCTGGAACAGCTAGAGCGGGGGCTTTACTGGCTGGGCGGTGCTGGTCTATTGCTGTATGGGATGTATATTTGGCTAGACCTCCGGCGCAGGCGCAGCTTGGACAAAAACAGTGAGTAGCAGGCAGTCCGATTTCTAAACCGTACAAACACAACTTATGCAAATTTCCATCATCGCCGCCAAATCCGACAACAACGTCATCGGCAAAGCAGGCGGCCTGCCGTGGTCCATCCCCGCTGATGAGCGGTTCCTTATGGAAAAAATCCGTCACGGCTACCTCCTCACCGGCCGCAAATCCTTTGAATCCAATCAGGGCGGCACCCTATTTGCCGGCCGGCAGTTTGTGCTTATCACCCGGCGCCAAGACTACGACCCTGGCCCGGGGGGCAGCATTGCGCACTCCGTAGAAGCCGGCATTGCCTACGCGCGGGCGCAGCAAGCCGAGCAGCTTTGGATATTGGGCGGTGCCGAGATCTACCGGCAAGCCCTGCCTTATGCCGACGATATGTACCTGACCGAAATCCATACCCAGATAGAGGATGGAGACGCGTTCTTCCCGGCTATTGAGCCCGCCGATTGGGAAGAGCAGTGGAGGGTACCGCACCCCGCCGACGCCGAGAACGAGCATGCCTACACCTTCCTATACTACAGAAAGCGGCCAAGCGTAAGCCATTGAAGACCAATTGCAAACATCGCCCCGCTCCATGCGTTTCACAGGCGAATTTCATCACTATAAATGCTTTGCATGGAACTTATTATAGCTACTGCAGCTATTGCCCTGATCGGTCTGATCTACGCCGCTACCCGTTACTTCCAAATCCGCGATGCCAAACGCCGGCGCCCCAACCCCGCGCTCGACACCGTCAACACCACCAATTACAACATCAAGCGGCTAGACGATGAAGAACTCCAAAACCTTTCGCCACAGGAAGCAGAAAACATGGTTAATTACTGGCGTGAAAGCGGCTTTATCCCTTCCCACCGCGAGTTCTACGCCGTGCAGCGCGTGCTGAGGCGGGACGCTAAAGTTAAACTGAAGGAGCTACAAGAAACCTGGTAGCGTAAATATTGGTTTCGGAAAACAAAGACTGGGCAATTGTCTATCAGGCAATGCCCATTTTTTATTTTTCCCTATATTGCCCCAAAAGCAATACCACATGCCCAACAAACGACTGACCCGACACTCTAAGGATGCCATCTTAGGAGGCGTTTGCGCTGGCTTAGCCCGATATTTCGGCTGGAGCGCCAACAATATGCGCCTGTTGTACATTTTACTGTCCGTATTGAGTGCCGCTTTCCCAGGCATTCTGGTCTATATCTTACTCTGGCTCTTCATGCCTAAACGTTAAACCATGATCAAATTAGACAACATTCCAACTACGCCCCCCGAGGACCTCGACCGCGATGAAATTGAAGACAAGACGGATGAGCTGGCGGAGCGCTTGGGCGAGTTGCAAAAAGTGCTCTACGCCGAACAGAAGCATTCCGTGCTCGTCATTTTCCAAGGCATGGATGCGGCAGGCAAGGACGGGGCGGTCAAAAACGTATTTAAGGACTGCCACCACCACGGCGTCAAAGTACATAGTTTTAAGAAGCCCACTGATGCCGAGCTGGCGCAGGATTTCCTCTGGCGCGTCCACCAAAAAGTGCCGCCTAAAGGCATGATCCACATCTTCAACCGCTCCCACTATGAGGATATCCTCGTACAGCGGGTGCACGGCTGGATAGACGACGAGCAGGCCGAGAAGCGGATGAAAGCCATCAATGCTTTTGAAGAGCTGCTGACCTTTGACAATAATACCTTGTTGTTCAAGTTCTACTTGCATATCTCCTTCGATCAGCAAGCCGAAGAGCTGCAAGAACGCATCGACGAGCCCGAAAAGCACTGGAAACACAACCCCAACGACTGGAAGGAACGCGAGCACTGGAGCGAGTACCGGCGGCACTACGAATACGCCATCAACGAGAGCAAAACCCCTTGGACCATCGTGCCCGTAGACAAGCGCTGGTACCGGAACTATATCATGTGCAAGACGTTAGTAGAACGACTAGAGGCGCTGAATATGCAGTATCCGCCGCTGCCGTTATAAACTGTTTTGAATGGGAAAAGTAGAAAAAGTACGCGTCGACAAATGGCTGTGGAGCGTCCGCATCTTCAAGTCCCGCACTATGGCTACCGACGCCTGCAAAGCCGGAAAAGTGAAAATTGACGATGTGGCAGTGAAGCCCGCTTACCAACTGCAGCGTGGCGAAACCGTGGAAGTGCGCAAAAACGGTTTTAACTTTGTCTTCAAAGTCGTCGACCTCATCAAAAAGCGGGTAGGCGCGCCGATTGCCCAAGAATGCTACGAAGACCTCACCCCCGAAGAGGAACTCAATAAATACAACGATTGGTACGTTGGCAAGAAGGGGACGGAGAAACGCCAGAAAGGTGCCGGGCGGCCTACGAAAAAAGAACGCCGGGAAATCGAGCGTTTCAAGCGCAAGTTTTATTGATTGTTCCCCGCAAAACCTACTTTATGTGGAATAAAAACTCCCTACTGCTTGGCTTGGGTATGGGCTTACTGCTGCCGGCACTCGGCTTTTTGCTCATCTATTTCGGCTACACCCAATTGGAAGAGAGCGGCATCGTAAGCCAGCGCGGCTTTTCCCCCTACTTTCGGGAACGCACCTCTGCCGTCATCGCCATTTGCCTCAACCTTATCCCCCTGAACGCATTTCTCAAACGGCGGGCGACCCAGTCCATGCGCGGCATCGTACTAGCCACTATCCTGCTCGTTATCCTTTGGGTCATCTACTTCGGCCAATACATCATTTCATGAAGTACTACATTATCGCCGGGGAGGCCTCAGGCGACCTGCACGGCAGCAACCTGATGAAAGGGCTGAAAAAAGCCGACCCGCAAGCCGCTTTCCGCTGCTGGGGCGGCGACCTGATGCAAGGGGAGGGCGGGACGCTCGTCAAGCACTACCGCGACCTGGCTTTCATGGGTTTTTGGGAAGTGCTGAAGAACATCCGCACCATCCTCGGTAACATCCGCTTTTGCAAACGCGACATCGCCAGCTACCAACCGGATGTGCTGATCCTCATTGACTACCCGGGCTTCAACCTGCGCATCGCCAAGTGGGCCAAGCAGCAGGGTATAAAAGTTTTCTACTACATCTCCCCGCAAATTTGGGCCTGGCACAGCAGCCGGGTACACGGCATCAAAGCCAGTGTGGACCGCATGTTTGTCATACTGCCTTTCGAGCAGGATTTTTACGCCAAGTACGATTATGCGGTAGACTTTGTGGGGCACCCGCTCATGGATGTGGTCGACCGATTCGAAGCTCCCGCTGACTTTCGTCAACGGCATGGCTTGGACAAACGGCCTATCATCGCCCTGCTGCCGGGCAGCCGCAAGCAGGAGATCGAACGCCTGCTGAACGTCATGCTGGCGGTAGTCCCGGATTTTCCCGATTACCAATTTGTCATCGCGGGCGCTCCCTCACAGGAAGCCGCATTCTACCAGCAGGTCATAGACGAACACCCTCTGCCGGAAGCACAGCAAGTACGCGTCCACTTCGTCGACAACCAAACCTACGCCTTGTTGCAGGAAGCGGAAGCCGCCCTTGTCACCTCCGGCACCGCCACCTTAGAAACCGCCCTCTTTGGCGTGCCCGAAGTAGTCTGCTACAAAGGCAGCACCTTTTCCTACCTCATCGCCCGCCGGGTGGTGAATGTGGCCTTTATTTCCCTCGTCAACTTGATCATGGAGCGGGAAATCGTAAAGGAGCTGATACAGGAGGAATGCACGCCGGACCAAATCCGCCAGGAACTGCAGCGCCTGCTTACGCCCGGCTACCGGGAGCAATTGCTGGAGGACTACGCGGAGTTGAAGCAACGTGTGGGTGACCCCGGCGCTTCGGAGCGGGCGGCGGCTAAGATGGTAGGGTATTTGAAAAACGGGAATTGAACGGTCTAGCAGCAAAGAACCCAAATGCCTAACCATTTTGGAGGCTCTTCAACAATTTTCCGGAACCGCTAGAAACAGTTTTCTTTCGGGTTCTTGATCTAGTAGTAGAGCCAGTGAGTAAAGATTGAATTGACCTAGCGCCTTTTCAAATTCAGTTATTTCAGAAAGACCGAGGTTACTTTATTCTATGCCATTGCAAAATAATATGTATTTCACCCTATTAACAATTTATCCCCCACAGTCCGCCACAAAACACCCACAACTATTTATATTTAGCCCCAAATAAAATCAAGCATGAAAAAATCCTCCCTCCTTCTAGTCCTACTGGCCATCAGTTTACAAACCGCCCTGCGCGCCACCGAAGGCATGTGGCTTCCGCTGCTGCTCTCCCAGCTCAACGAAGCCGAAATGCGGAGTATGGGCATGAAAATGAGTGCCGAAGACATCTACAGCGTCAATAAAGGCAGCCTCAAAGACGCCATCGTGCGCTTTGGCGGTGGATGCACCGGCGAAGTGATTTCCAACGAAGGCCTATTGCTGACCAACCACCACTGCGGCTACGGCCGGATTCAGTCGCACTCCAGCCTGGAAAACAACTATCTGGAAGACGGGTTCTGGGCCATGTCCAAAGCGGAAGAACTGCCTAACCCGGGCCTCACCGCCACTTTTATCATACGCATAGAGGACGTAACCGAAACGGTCATGCGCGACCTCACCGACGATATGCCCGCCAAGGAGCGCCAAGCCCGCATCGACCAGCGCTTGCAAACGCTGAAGCAGTCTGCCGACAAAGAGGACTACCAAGACGCCATG
>JAAAOU010000030.1 GCA_009908745.1 Bacteroidota bacterium | reverse complement strand
CTCCTGCTCCTGCAACCGCCAGACAGACAGTTGTTTTTCCACTTCCAAGATAAGTTCTTCCTCTTCTTCGGAAAGCTCCTCAAAGCGCTTTTCAGTTTCATCTATCTGAATGGAGGCTCTTTTCTCAGGCGCTTCTGATGTTCCAAAAAGGTCTCCCTCAAACCAAATCTCAGCCTCGCTCGGGATCTCGGGTTGTATAGGCGATGTAGGGGGAGTAGGGCGGGGCACCCTAAGTATTATCGGCTCTTCTATAGACTTGTCTTTTTCAACAAGCATGGATTTTAGCCCAGGCAAAGGCATAGTTTTGTGAACATTGATGACTTCTTTATATCTCTTACTCGTCTGAAAGTCAGTAACAGTGGTTTCTCTGAGCTGATAAAAGGCTCTAAGGAATTGGAAAAGCTGACTGTATTTTTGAGTTGCTGTCATGCGGTCAGAACATTTGTATTACAAAGAGGCATCGAATAAACTGTTATAATTGCTGAAATACTGCTGCTTTGACAATTATACGAAAATGTCCTTATTGATTGTAGTATACAAGTGTTAGTACATATAAATTGGCAAATCGAATTACTGTGTTCTTGCAATTTAGGTCTATATAGGGCATTGTCCATTCTTTTGTTGTCTTAATATTCGCCTTAAAGTATCTTACGGCTATTCCATGTAGATAGTTACAGTTATTACAATGCTTCTTGTCTATTCGGTAGTTTTAAAGCTTGTGTTTAATTCCCGAACTGGATTAAATTCCAGATGAGCTTAACTTCTGATATTAGGTCCCACCCCATCGATCTCATTAAGCTTTACCATAAGCTGCCGCTTGTTGCTTATTTGGTCCATAGGAGGGCGGTTGCTGTAATGTTGGAAGTAGATTTCCACCTGCCCGCCCGTCCAGATAGCGAAGGGCATAATCTCAATAGAGTCCTTGTTGGTTGTCGGGAAAAAAAACACTCATTTCTGTACATCCTACTGATTAGATACCGTAGTCACTTCCTTCTCTAATACTTGCTCAGCATCACGGTATCGCCCTGCTAGAAAGCTGTAGTATTCGTCGGTCAACTCGGCAGAAGTATCACCAGCAAGACTTTCTGTTTCGGCAGCCAAGGTTTGGCAGCGACAACACCACCTACAGGTCACTGTCCTCCGCGCAATTTCTGTTCAGGAACAGCAGGCTGCAGATGAAACTCCTGTAGCATAAGTTGCTCCTCGTCTGACAGCACCTTATCGATAGAGTTACCGGCCGGGTTGGCTTTCATCTTTTGAAGGACAGCCATCTCCCGGAACAGCCGGGTCGTAGGTCGGAATTTTCGTAGGGGCATTGTTCCCATCCCTACTTTCCGGGCATCAATCATATCATTCAGGTAATCGCCATCGATGAGCCCCTCTTGCAGGGCTTCGACAAACATCAGGATAGCTTCTTTGTGCTCGCCCCCCTCGTAGGAAGCGTAGTAGGTCATGCGGCAGAGGGCGGGGTCGGAGTCACATGCTTCCAGCAGCTTCTTTCGGTAGTTGAGTATAATATCATCCTTATCGTACTCGCAATCGGGATTCATTAGGTGCAAGTCTCCATACATTATGAACAGGGAATTGAAGTTGTCATCTTGGCTATCGGTTGCCTGCAATAGTTTCTCTATGGCTGTTTTTGCCTCAACATAAGGGTCACAAGGGCTATTTGGCATCGAAAAGGCAAAACATAGGGTTACTGCAATGAGCAAAAACAATGCTATGGACAAGGTGTAGAATTGGATTTTCATGGTATCAGTTTGTTGAAGTTTCAGATGATGGGGTTGTTGAGCTTGGGGCTCCATTTTTCTCTTTTGCCTCTTTCGCACTTTCTTGTAGTCTCTTTCGCACTTCCTCCGTCTTTACACAGGGGGCCTTATACCGCCCAAAAGAGTCCTTACTCTGTATCGTCAGGATAATCATAGCCCCACCCACCAGGATGGCAACGATGCCGGGTGATGCGGTCAGAAGACTGAGTTTGAAGCCCTGCGTATCCGCACTGAGTTCGGTGTTGCTGCGTAGGGTATAAAAGGCTACGCCCAGCCCTAAAAACATGACGGCAAAACCGGAGAACAAACCTACGGAACGCTTCACCATACTGAGATGCAGGTCATAAGCCCTCATCCGGTATGCACCGCATTCTACATCGTTGATGCCCGGTTCGAAGACAGTATCTTTGTACCATTCCACGTTTTGGATCAGGAAATAGCCGATGGACAGTAAAGCCAGGACAGAAGCTATGGTCAAAAACCACGGAATGGTTTTTGACCAGGTGGAGGAAGGACCGTCGTTCATGCGTATAGGGTTAACAAGTGTAAATTGTAAAAATAGGGTAAAAGATTGGGTTTTGGCAATGTTGATTCAGTTTTCATCCGGGAAAGGAGTATAAAACCACGCATAGTACCCCAGCAGGCCTTCGTAATCTTCGATTTCCAGCAGCAGCAGGGCCGCGTAGTAGCGGTCGCCCTCGCTATCGCTGATCAACCCGGTGAGGGCTTTGTCCGCTTCGAGGTCTTCTATGATGGCGGCGAATGCTTTTTGGTTTTCCTGTTTCATGGTGGATGGTTCGGTTAGGCGTGAATATATAGAAACATAGGCGGGGCGCACCCCTCTGGCTTTTTCTTTCCACAAAATTATTGTACATTGCTCTAACAATTTCTAACATACCTCAACCTATTCACCATGAAATCTTCTGTCTCTCTTCTTGCGCTCGTTGCTCTTTGTTTGGCTTACACGCTACCCGCTCAGCCTCTTTTCATCCAATCAGACCTCCCGGGGACCGCTTACCATATAATACCAGCCGAAGAGGACGCGTTTTGGGTTTTCGGTACGGGCAACGGAACCTTTCTCTTTGAGCTGCTCCCCGATGGGGAATACGGATGGTATCGGCAGTATGGCCCGCAGGGAGCTAATAACGGTGCAAGTTACCTCCATGACAACTTGGAGAAGCGCCCCGATCAGCAGGGATATGTGCTTAGTACAGTCACCTCCCATCCGGATTCATTAATGGGGTATAGGTACCCTATGCTCTACGAAACCGACCTGGATGGCAATACTGTAGATTCTTTCATCCTCGACATACCGGAATTGCAGGGGCAGTCAGGGCTGCATGTTATCGATGATGGTGAATATATACTCGGAGGTACTTTGAGCGGGCAGCACTCCCTCCGTGAAAAAGGCTTTGTTTGGCGCTACAGTATGGAAGAGGATAGTATTATCTGGTCGCACACTTTCCAAAATACCAATACCAACTACGAGACGATGGTCCGCTTTATTGAGGGCAGAGGAGATACCGTTTTTGTAGGGGGCTATGGGCCTAGCCTATGGGATGATATTCATTCTTTTGTGAAAGCGATGGGCGTTGACGGGGAAGTGTATTGGTCGAGAGAATACCAAGAAGACGACACGTTCTTGGATGCCCACTTACTGCCCGATGGCATAGCGGTAGTCGGCGGAAGGGGTCGTTTCGGCATCGCCGAAGGGCAAATGGTAATCAAAAAGTTGAGCTTCGCGGGCGAGGAGCTGTGGGCACGGACCTACGACTTTCCAGGCAGGGCAATTGCGAATGGCATTACGGGCACGCCCGATAGTGGAATGATGCTCTGCGGCTGGGCGAGTGGTGCCGGGCCGGTATTGCTTAAAATCGATCAAGACGGTGACCTTGTTTGGTCTCGTATTATTGAAAGTGCGGCGGGAGAATCCATTGACGGAGCAGGCCAGGACCTCTACGTCTCGGCCGACCGGATTACTTGTGTAGGCTGGACTTTTGACCCTGCAGAGGGGCACAAATCCTTGATCATCCAAACTGATGCGGAGGGGCTGCTCGTCGAAAATAAGACAGTCGAGCTGCCCGCTGCCCACCCTTTAAAGGTGTTCCCCAATCCTGCAACCTCAAATATCTTTGTGGACTTGCCAACTCATATAAGGTGGGAGGATATAGTCGCGGAGGTGCACGCTAGCGATGGCCGCCTCGTTTTGCAGCAAAACGGCGCCGCAGCCCGGAATGGCATTGAGGCCGGCCTGCTCACCCCGGGATTTTACTACCTAAGTATCCGCTTGCTGGAAAGTGGCCGCTTGATGGGTACGGCATCCTTTGTCAAGGAGTAAGAGCCGTAATCAGGGATGCGCCCATCGCGGGTGGACGCTGCGGGCATGGCCTGGTGAAACGGCACACAGATTGAACGGGCTGGTCTACTCCGGTGGATAAGATGTACCGCTGGGCGAACTGGGCAGCGGCTGTTGGCAAAATCAGTTAGATCATAATAATTAGTTGGATCCGTGTTCTTATCCCGCCCGCTTAGCACGACGTAAAAGCGATGGATGCAAAATACTGTGCTGAGGTGCCAGCGTGGTAGGCTAGTACACTGATTTTACTTATAGGTGTCCGCCAGTGATTAAGAGGAGGGCGGAAGAAAGCCGACCGGAAACTTGGCAAATAGCCAAGAAACAAGTACATTGTCGATAGATAGTCTAACAACTAACCCCGGAGGCCAACTACCTAACCCTTTCAAATGCCTTGTCCCTATGCACAACCCTCCATATACAATAAGGGCAGCGGTATGTGGGAACGATGATTTCCGCAGTATCTTCCGCAATGCTCGCAATTTTCTAGAATGGCAGCCTAGCCGATCGCGGATAGAACAGATTCAGCAGGTAGATATGCTGGTCGTACAGCAAAAACCGAAGCGGCAGTACTTATCCGGGTTTACCAATGGCTACGCTTTTATACAGGACTTGCGGGAGGATGCGAGTTGCCAGTTGCCCATCGTTCTGGCTGCATCTTCCTTTCCGGCTGATGAGAACCCCGTACTGCAGGACGTAATCGCCCAAGACCCTTTCGTCCGGGTCATACCAGAAACGGAAGTGGCGCGCGTATCGCAGCCGAG
Source organism: Bacteroidota bacterium (assembly GCA_009908745.1). Lineage (GTDB taxonomy): Bacteria > Bacteroidota > Bacteroidia > Chitinophagales > Saprospiraceae > Phaeodactylibacter. The sequence goes on along the minus strand of JAAAOU010000030.1, from coordinate 9,074 downwards.
GGACCTGTTTAAGCTCTTCGACCACGACCTCAGTCAGAAAGAGCTGGATGCCCTCTTTTTGGATATGCGTCTGACGCTTTACCAGAATGTGGGGTATATCAATGAGCTTCGGCATCAGATGATGGGGTTACTGGAACGATTGGACGACTGGCATACGCCGCCTGGCTGGGAGGGGGCCTACGAACTTTGGCGTAAAAGCTGTAGGGTGGTCAACAAATGGTTGCCGAAAGAAGAGCTGGCTACTCTTGCTGTGCCCGTTTCGGAAAGTGACCCACCCGAGCTCAATCCCATGGCATTCCGGCCTTTGGCCAGGGATTGGTACAATGAGTTATACAATCAGCTAAGGGGGAAGCTCGAGCGGCCTGCGGTGGTGACAAGACAGATCCCTACTGCAGAACTGCTGTATATCAGCGACGACCCGATGCATCAGCAGCTGTTAGGTGACGGTCTTAAGACCATTGCTCAGGATTTTCCAATTATTTGCCATACTGCTCATAGTGTACAGTCTGCTTTGGAGCAGTGCCGTGGCAGAACTTATGATAAGCCGCTTACAGTCGTCACAGATTTCAGGTTCAGGCAGGAGGGGGGCAAGCGGTCGTTGCGCAATGGCTTTGCCATTATTGACAGGATACGCTCTGATTTCCCCAACTTCCAGTATTTGCTGCTCAGCAACTTTCCGGTACAGTACTATGAAGCATTGCTGCCGAAATATCCGGTGCAATTTTTTTCGAAAGTCGAAGTGCTACGCCATCATTCAGTGACTCTTAGGAAGCTTGCTTCTGTGGTCATTGCCCATCAAAACCAACGGATGGACAGATGGCCTGAGGCACTGAATTCTAAGGAAGATAAGAAATGGTCGGACTTATACCAAAAGTTTTTGCAGCAACCTGACTTTCGCCAACGCGAGCATGAACTGTCTCAAAAAGCCCATGCTATTGTGCAAAAGGTGCTGAAGGGGGAAAGCGTGGAGACCTACTGGGCCATGTCATTGCAACGCCCCATAACACGCTTGATCAAAGACCGTTGTGCCAAGGTAAAAGACGATGCCAAAAAAACACGGATACAGCTGGATATACTGGAGGAAAGGCTACTGTTCAGGCGGGCCTGCTTAGGGCTGCTGGCAGAGCGTGCCCTCGGACGCATGGAGGCAGCTGAATACAGCCATGTTTTCGAGCGGCTTTATTTGGCGCTTTGCGAAGGGGTGCAGCCTACAAACGCAGCCCTGAGCCGAATCCTCAACTGTTGCCGTATCCTGCCCTCAAAGACTTATGATCAACACAGTCCTTACATTACTAGGCATGAAGCGGACTGGCTGGCCTATTACCTTAAACCCCAAAACCCTCATTCATGAGCCTTCCTTTTTACGTTGAGAAGCATTCTTTTGAGCAACTGTATAGACTCAAAGAGCAGCGAGCTTCCATTCTAGAGGGCGTGCAGCGCGTCTTCCATACCCTGCATGCCAATCCCGAAAAGAAACTACCCGGGTACCTGCACGACGAAGTGAAATACCAAGAGTTGATCGCTGTCGATTATTCGGACACTTCCGACTTCGGGTATTTCTTCTTGTTGCGGGAAAAGGTCAATCACCAAATCGTAGGGTTTATTCTGGCGTTCGACGATTTGGAAGGGGAAGCCAGGACGGAGAGCGCCGATGTCGCTGCCGAAAATAAAAGCCGTGTCTTTCCGCTTGAGCATATCGCCCGTTACTTGGATCACGACAGCCCTTTCGTCAAAGACCTTTGCTTGATCGGCCGTTTTGCCTTCCTATTTCAAATCGGCATTTTGCCAGACTACCAGCGTTCTGGCGGTGGGCAGCTTCTGATACATACTTTTGAAGAGACCTATCACAGGGCGCATGTGCTTGCAGGTTCATTGCACGAACGGCAATATTATATTTTCAAGCTGCTGCTCAACATGGAGAACGAGGACAATCAGTACATCTTCCTCGACCATTACTTTGATCATCATAACGAGGACCAGCACTGGTTTCGTATTGTCAAGCCATTAAGCACGAAAGGGTTCGTACGCAAAATTGTGAACCCCCAGTATCTCCCGCAGACGTACAGCACCGTCATCCCCATACAGCTAAGCAGAGCGGTGGATATGGTCAACAAAATTATTGAGCACATGGATGCGAAGGTGTTGTGGTCCTCTTTCTTCAACGCCAGCGAATTATTGCAGAAGCGATACGGCATGGAGCGGGACAACCACGGTTTTTTTAATTCTTTGAAGGAGGTGAAAAGCCATGAGGACTATCGCTACATACTTAGCAAACTCCGGAATATCACGCAGTACCTGCGTATAAAGGAAACCCAATCGCAAGGGGTGCCATCCCTCACCAATGCTTTCACGCCGCATTCTTCTTATCAGGTGTTCTTCCTCAATGACGATCCAAGCAAGCACGATTTCCATCAATTTGACCGGCCGGTTTGCTTCAATATTGCCGACGAGGAAAAGCTGCTAGTGGAGTTGCTTAAGCACGACCTGCTTCAGAGGCGGTCGGAGTACCCCAAGCTGGGGCACGAAGATAAAGAAGCGTGGTACAAAACGCTGGTGCAAGTCAGCAAAGTCCGGCATGGGCAGACCCAAAATGCTTACATAATAAACAAGGCGGAAGAAGAATGGGCCCGTTGGAAGGAGCTTTTGTTTATAGACGAAGAGACGGAATCGGTCTTGCTGGATGGAATAGCTATGGTTAGGCAGCAGATCGCCGATGAAGACATGACACAGGAACAGAGGGCCAAGAAGGAGCAGTACGAAGAACGGTCGAAAAGCATCAAAGAGTTGCGCATCATCGACGAGCAGGAGCGGAAGAAATGGCGCGACTATATACACCTGCACCAATTGGCCTACGAAGTCGACCAACGGGTGATAGAGGACCCGGCCAATTACTGGTGGTGCCACGCCATCATCCCTATCAACCACTATGGGTCGGGAAGTGTAGTGGGGATCATGTTTGCTTTCCGGTGTAGAAAAGTGCAAGGCCAAGAAGCTAGAAAGCGTATGGGCAACTTGGCTAGCCTCATCTCGAGCTCGCTTTCCAAAAATATTTTCAATATTTTGATTAAGCTGCAACAAATTGCGACCGCGGAGGCTTCTAACCGGCATTTCATAACAGCGGTTACCTCCCGTAATTTGGCACACAATTTTGGCTCCCACATCTTGCCGCATATGGATAAGCCGGAATTGCTCAAGCAACTGATGAAGTGGGAGTTCAAAGGGAATTTCGCAGAAGAAATGGCCCGTTTCCTTCACTTTTTACGGGTTCGCGCCGCTCTGTTGGCCGATATTTCAAATAACGAGCCCGTCAGCACGAGCCCGCAGTGGTTGCGGCAGGACCTCATAAGAGGGTTCAATGAGCAACAAGTCATCAAGCGCTTTTTGTCTAACAAAATCGTCAAGCGCATAGACGTCAATTACAGGGTGAAAGGCAAACTCAAGCAGCAGGATGTGGAAATACAAGTCCCCAACGGCGATCTAGGGGCAAGCGCCTTCTACATGATACTGGAGAACATCATTCGTAACGTCATCAAATATGAGAAGATGGACAAGTTGGAGGTCCTGAAAATAGCTGTGGATGTGATTAAAGAGGACAAACGGGGGTATCATATCGCTATTTACGACAACAGCCTACGAAAGGACAACAGTCTGCGCGCGCTCGTCAAAAACATACAGAGCCAATACATCCAAAAAGGGACTACGGACACCCGCAAAAACAGTGTCTCTGGCCGCGGCTGGGGCATATACGAAATGCGGGCCGCGGCTAGTTACCTGCGCAAGAAAATACCCGGTATCAGCCGGGTTGAAAAAGGCGATGGCTTCATCCCTATGCTACAGTCCAAACGAATCCGGCTGCCGGAAGATGAGTTGAGGAACAAGGCACGGCAGCAGATGGAGCGGGCTGCCCAGGAAGCGTCCCATTCCGGCAGAAGGGCAAAGGCATCATTCACACAAACATTGGCTTACTACATATACCTTAAAAAACCGCGGACTTTATTGTTGGTCGATATTAGCTACCAGCTTAGTGATCGGGCAGTACAGGAAGCAGAAGAAAGAAAAGACATGAAGCTGCTTCGGGGGGTTGGTTTCAGCAAAAGGCCTCGCCAAATCCACTCTCATGATTTTGCGGTCTATTTCAAGCCCGAAGACCGAGTGAAGTTAGAGACCTCCAAGCGTTACCCGCTTCGGTGGATATTACTGGACCAGCAAGCAGAAAAGGATGAACTGGAGGCAATATTGCTCGGCAGAGGCAACAAGTTGGACCTGATGGATTGGCTGTGGGGAAAGTGGATTGTACGCTACATGAAACACAAGGGACTTGTTGCGGAGGAAGTCGAGTTGTTTGCCCAAGCTTTAGATGGGGCAAGGGCCCCTTCCTACAAAGCCAGAGAGCATTCCGGCGAGATGTGCATCTACGATGACCACGGGGAGTTTAGCGAGGCTAACCCTGAATACCCGCTGGACGAACTGCTTTTTTACCAACAACATCGTTCTACGGATTCTCTTGGAATGGCCATACAGGGCAAGAAAAAACACAGTCAAGTCCACCGGTCTATTTTTAAAGCCGAACTACTTGAGGCAGCAATTACCAATGTGATCATCTTGGACGAGCGCCTGCAACGTGATATCCTTCAGCGCTCAACGGCAGGGCCTAGCAAAAATGCTTTCCTGAAGTTGCTACACATGAATATCTATTTACCCGACCCTAGAAAAGAACCTGATTTATACGACAGGGCTGATAAAGGAGCTTTGTCACGGTGGCTTAAACGCTTGATTCAACAACAGCGGATAGACTTCATCGTCATTCACCTCGGCATCCTTGAGTCGTGGGTAAGCTCAGATATGAAACACATCGACCAATGGTTGCACAATCATATTTATTCTGTGGATGAGCGGCCCGAGGTGGTCTTCATTTCGGGGCGAGGCAAGCCCATAGGGCTTCCCAAGCGTGTGTCTTTTCAGCCTTATGATAGTATTGCGAAGCATGTCTTAGAGCACCAGCCTTCTAAATACCATTTGACGAAAATACTTTTCAGTTCTCGTGCCCGGACGGGGCTATGAAACTATACGGAATTCAAAATGAATACATCCATGATTTTCATCCATACCAATCTGGAAGCCTGGGAGCAGGACGGCGTGCTGAACCCGTTTGCGCTAAAGACTAATGGCGAATCTTTCCAGCCACATATGGGGATTACTGAACAGCGATGCTTTTGCCCTATCCCGGAGAACAAATTTGGGCAGATTGATATAGTACTGAGTCACGAAGGCAATTACATTGAAGAGACACTTGACCTGCCACTGCCAAAACAAAACACCCAAGCTATATTTCTGCTGCTGCATCGCGATAGCGACATTCTGGTTTTCAACCGGCTCGCCGTGGCAAATCCTGACCAACGTATTTATTGCCGGTTTGAGACCATACGAGAAGATACCCAAGGGCGCAACGGTCGTGCACTACTAAAAGACTTGGGTATTTATCACAAGAAGGGGGACTCCAAAGCATATCGGCAGCGGCTACATCAGTTTACTGAAAATTTTGAGTCAAATGCCTTGAATCACTTCAAAGCTATGGTTGACGAACGACTGGAAGATATGGAGGACTGTCTGCCCGCTCAGTTATCCGAGAGCAACTTGCCTTTTCTATGGAAAGTCTTGTTCAGGGCATATCCGGATTTGCAAGATTTGATCCCTGCTTATTTTGCCCTGCACCCCGGCGAACCTTCCAAAGGCTACCTTAGAGCGAAGATCAAGCAGATAGTTCAGAAACCGTAAACCCTTACTATTACTGCAATACAGCTTCAGCAAAAAACCGCATAAACTTGAGTGGGGTAGTATGCCCATTTTTGTAGTGTATTCAACAACACACTACCGTCATGAAAAAACTACTTCTACTCACCATCATCGTCCTGGCTATTTTGGCCTTATTTTGGGGCAAATATGCCGACAACTCCTACTTAGGTGATGCCCCTGTCGAAGAGGTTGCCTACCGGGCTTCCCTTTACGAAATCAATCATTTGATTCCTCTCCGCGAAGAATTGCCCGTAGTCACCCGGGCTACGGTGATACAATGTGCAAGCCTCGGTAAGTATGGTTACTGCATCCTCGCCGATGGCGATCAGAGGCTGTTGGTTTTGTGCAAGGGGGCGCTTCCCGATTATTCTTCCGACATGTTCTTGCTCCTCATCCCACGTCAATTGGGGCAGTGGCAGCACAAACGCTTTGTCGTGGCTGCCATGATGGATTACCGGCCGGTAGGGGACAGGGATAACCGCATCAACATTCAACTTCAGCATTAAAAACAATTAAGTTATGAAACCAGTACAAAAAAGCACCACTTCGCCAGATCAATTGCAGGAAAGCTTTCAGTTCGAAGCCGAGCATGCTCAAACTGAGCGCGAAACCCTGAAACGCTATGCGGAAACCATCCACCAGCAACAAAAAAGCTGGATTCAGCGCTTGGTTGCTCCATCGGAAGAGAAAGAGCTCCTGTCTACCTTTCTGGAAAAGCAAAACGAGGCACTGAAAGATACGCTGGAAGACCGTAACAAAGGGCTCCGGATTATCGGGGATGCACAGCTTGCGTTCATCGATGAAGTTTGCAAAAGCCTTCTGGTCTCAGCTCGTAGCCAAGTGCAGCTCAATCGCTCTACGGTCTATATGGAGCGTTCCATGGCTCTCAATGAGCACCTCAGCCACCTCAATGTGAGATTTGCGGAACTGGTGGAGCAGCAAATGCAAAATGCAGCCAGCATGAGCGAACGCATGCGGAAAGTACACTACCGACAGATCGACGATATGCTGTCGCGTTGGAATGAGACCTACACCGAACTTTTAGATGATTTCGCGGCCATTGTCCGGCAGCGATACCAAGAGTGATTTCTTTAAAGAGGTCGCCTCCAATTAAATTTCAATCGCTATGAGAAAACTTGACAAAACATTCGCCAATTGGCTGGGTCTTTCCCCCAGTATAGTTGATCGTTGCTCAAGCCACTTCCGGGCACGCTACCGGCTAGTTGTGTACGCCTTGATTGCCATACACGGCTTCACTGTCTCCTCTATGGCTTATGGCTGGTGGTTTACTACTGATGTCCTATTCACTATCTTGGCTAGCATAATGTTGTTTACGCTGCTATTCACCTTTGACCGGGCTACGCTATCAGGGCCCCGGCACTGGACGACTACGGGGGCACGCCTTATGCTCACAATAGTCCTGCCGCTTATCAATCTAGCTTTCTTTGACTTGGCTTTCTTCGATTCGGATATCCGAGCGCTACACGGAATCAGAGTGGACACGGAAAACGCTGCTGCTGCAAAGCCCCTTTCCAAGGAAATTGCCGCTCTAGATATTACCGTTGATTCTCTCTGGGCTCAAGATGATGCCTACCTGGAGAAAATCGAGAACTGGAGAAGGGTCGCATTAGGGGAGGGAAATGGCACTGGTGGCTCAATGCAGACCGGGCTCGGCCCTATTTTTGAGTTTACAAAAGAAGAAGCCGAGGCTGCCATCGAGCAGTTGGAGCAGCAACGGAAAGCAGCAGCGCAGCGCCGGGAAGCCACGGTGCTTCGAATCCAGCAGTTGCGTTCGCGGCGCGAAGCCTTGCTGAGCCGGACGCGCGATTTTGAGGAAACCGGCATCGCTTACCGCCTGGAGCTGCTTCACGAGCTCCTATTCGATAGCGAGTTGATGAGTATTCGGGTGTTTTCTATCGCCTACCTGCTCTTCTTTTTCACAATCGATATGCTGTCTGTACTTCCCGTGCTTTATTTGCCTTTTAAAGAGTATCTGGATTACGCTACAGCTGAGGTCAATCAACAACAATTGGTTGAAGAGTTTAGGGCGTCCCAGTTGTATCAGTACCAAGTCGCTGAAATACAGGTAGAAATAGAGCGCAAGCTTGCCAATTTACAACTACAGGCGCAGGTGGAGGAAGCCGAGCGGGCGTTTGCAAACATCAAAGAAGAGCTCGAAGAGGCCTTTGCGCTGATCAGTTGGCTAGAGCGCAAAAACAGCGAAAACGAAGAAACGTTGCCTAGTGACTTCCGAAAGATGCGAACGACAGCGATAACGCGGGCTTTAGACCGTTTTGAGGAGGAATTAGAGCATATTGTGGACCATTTTTGATTGGTCAGGATCGTCTCAATATCATAGTTGATGCCTAGCCTTCTAAATTAGGAAAATCTTAAAGATCAATTTCATCAGCGTCCCCATCCCGCCCGCTTTGCATGACGCAGAAGTAACGAAAGCGGCGTTGCTGTGCTAAGATGCTTATAATCCACTAATCACACTGATCGTTCCAAACCGCCAGCACAAGTGGTTGCCACTTTACCAAAACAGCGCGATGATAGCACTCAAACCCCCCCCCCATGCAGTAGACGAGCTAAGCCCAATCCATGCCTACCGGAGCTTAAGCTGCTTTAGCCCCCGTTCCAAAGCCCTGCCGATTTCCCGCAAGGCCGCTGCCAGGTCACTCTCGAACTGACGGTGCTCCTGCCGGTTGCGCTCCAGCTTTACGCGCAGCTCAGGGTCTTTTTCCATCCTTGCCGTGACCTCGTCCGCCACCTTTTTGTTCCGCTCAGAAGCCTCCACCAGCTCGGGCGCTCCGTTTTGGGCTACGATGTGGTACTGTTGCTTCGCCCTTTTGTTATCGCCCCGCATGGCGTAGCAGGTGCCCTTGTAATAAGCCAGCGTTGCCTTGAGGCTTTCATCCTTCCGGGTCAGCCCCGATTCATCTTCTTTTTCCAAGTTGAAAAAGTCGCCGAGGGCACTGTCGACATCCCCTTCGTACATTTTGAGAATAGCGATCAAAAACTCTGCCAGAAAGCTGGATTCTTCCTTGACAGAGAAATCAATGCCATCCGGGTTGTTCATGCTGATGGCATTGCTGCCTGACAGCTCCGGCACTTTCATCAGCAGGTGGGGGAGTGACGCTGCTTTATGTCTCTGTTTGTTTTGGAAACTGCTGTGCGGCAGGGGGTGTAGGATTTCGCCACGAATTGCGCGAAGGGACCACCGACGAAGCAAAGCTTGCCGGGACCCTGTGGGCACGAATGCGAGCGTTGGCGTGTACCCG
>JAAAOU010000433.1 GCA_009908745.1 Bacteroidota bacterium | reverse complement strand
TGGAAATTGGAAATTGGAAATTGGAAATCGGAAATTGGAAATCGGAAATTGGAAGTTTACCCTGAAGGCGAAACGACCGCAGGGCGTGCAGTCCTTCAGGGTGGGCTAACCGGCCCGCAACTTTTCAACCTTTAAACTTTTCAACCTTCCAACTTTTCAACCTTCCAACTTTTCAACCTTCCAACCTTCGAACTTTTCAACCTTCGAACTTTTCAACCTTAGAACTTTTCAACCTTAGAACTTTTCAACCCTAGAACTTTTCAACCCTAGAACTTTTCAACCTTTAAACCTTCGAACTTTTCAACGACTAGCCTGGAAGATTGGGAAGGCGACCGGGGGGAGCTACTGTAGCTAGCGGAGAGGCTCTAAAATCGGTTCTTTTGGGAGCCTCTCTGGCTTGAAAGCAGTTGCTTCAACATACCAATGATAGCGGGTAGCCGTATTTTATCATTAGGTATATCAAGCGTGATTTAATCTCCGTAATTCCAGTTGGCGTCTGCTGTACAGCATGCTACATGTGAACTGTTGCAATCCACACTACAAGATATTTCATACATGGGAGTAGACTCCGTAACGGAGCAACCCGATGATCCAGCCCCACCGTGATCACAATTATCAGGTAATGTCTCGCCACTTTCAAAACAGTTGCATACAATTACTTCAGTACCGTCTATCACATCCGGTAAGACATAGCCACCTCCCTGAGTTTGTTCGAGGATGGCTTCAACAGACGAAGCGCCATCTGCCAAGCCAATGCCGTAGATATCAGCACTCAGGGTATGCTCGTAGACGGTCCCGCTCTTGATATCACGTACTTTGAGCTTTACAGGATTGTCGTATTTGCCTACTACCTCAATGTTATTTGCCTGGATTTGATCAGAAGGAATGGCGTCGTACAGCAGATAATAGACCACGGCCTCAGACTGATCGTAGAACAAGGCGACGTTGTCGTAATAACGATACAGATCGGTCGATGAAGTCCTTGTCTCTATAGCTTTCGCTTCCGAGTCTTGACTTTCTGGCGATAAAGGCTGGTTATTTTTTTCACAGCCCATAAAAACTAGCAACAGCAAGATAAACCCGAATTTTGCTGCTGCTAAAAGATGGCCTGCACGGACTACTGCGCGATTGGGTGATACTTTAAACAACATAACAAATAACTTTAAATAGACCTAATCTGCTTTAGCCTCTCGGCAAGTGTCTTCAGCATGCCCTTTCGTCTTCGTAGACAAAAGTATACGAAAGATTTCGTAATGTCAAGCCTTGCTACGAATTTTTTCGTAAATCAATTGAGCGGCAAATCGGGCGCGTATTTATCACATTTGTTACGTCCACAACGGGGCTAATGCCACACATCGCCGGCCGCATCGCAGCAGCCCTGATTTTGAAAACCAAATTAAATCGACATTTATCTTTTGATTCGATTAAAAATTGGACATTAAATAAAGTTTTAGCTAAATTTGGTCACATTAAAAAATCTAACTTAAAAGACTATGCGACTAATTGTACCTTTTGTAGCCACGCTATTGCTGGCATTTTCTTCGATAGCCCTGTACGGGCAGATCACCATCCTTGACTTTGAAGCGCCGGAAACCAGTACGACTTTCCAGTACTTTGGGTCAGACCTTGATGGTACCGTCAATGAGATTATTGCGAACCCCAATCCTACGGGTGTGAATACCAGTAGCATGGTAGCGACGCACGTAAAGCCGGCCGCTTCTGAACCTTTTGCGGGCGCTTTTTCTAACCCTAATCCATCGACCCCTGTTGATTTGACGAACGCCACCCAAATTTGTATGGATGTACACTTTTCTCAAGAAGGCAGTGTGTCCCTCAAATTGGAAAACTCCACTAATGGGGTAGCTAATTGGCTGCAAACACAACCCGTTACCACGGTCAACGACTGGGAACAAGTCTGTTTTGACATCAGTGTGAATGGCGAGGAAGACCCTATGACGCCTGCTGAAGGTGGTATATTCAACACTGTCACGCTCTTTTTCGATTTCGAAACGGTTCTTGACGAAGAGCGTGTCTATTACTTCGATAATATTACGACGGATGGAACGTCCAGCGAGATGATTTCCATTACGATAAATCTAGGTACAAGCGGCTTGGATTCTGTTAGTACAGACGGTATCTTCCTGGCCGGTGGCGGCACCTTCGGCAACCCTGGCGACAACCCCATGGCCGACCCGGATGGCGACGGTGTGTACACCATTACGTTTATGCAGCCCTCCGGCTTTCAGTCCTTCTACACCTTCACCAATGGCAACTGCCCTGATTACAGCTGTAAGGAAATGATCGAAGGTCAGGACTGTGCCAACCCCGACAACTTCAATGACCGCTTCATGGGTCCCATAACCCAGGATACAGTAATTAACACCTGCTTTGAAGAATGTACGACCACGACTGACTGCACCGTCAACAGCACCGAACTGCTGGAAAAAGGCATCGAATTCAGCGTACTTCCTACCTTGACTACAGGTGAACTCTTACTGAGCTTTGGCAACCAACCGCTACCGCAATCACAGCTGCAGGTAGTGACCCCACAAGGCCAGGTGCTCAAGCAGTGGACACTGGACGGTGCGTACCAACAGACGATCAATATCAGTAACTTGCCCGCTGGCATGTACTTCATCACCCTTGAGCACGAGGGAGCCCGTGGAGTTCAGCGTGTGATTAAACAGTAAACCCAATACAGGGGCTTTAAAACAAGAAAGCGGAGAGCAGTAGTTTCATACTACCGCTTTCCGCTTTTCTATTTTCCTCCTACGGGGTTGTCAGACTATACTTGAACAACACCTCGCCGTCCTCCATATCCTCCGGAATATCTAAGCCCATAATGGTCAATATAGTAGGCGCAATATCGCCCAACTTGCCATCTTTTAGCTTTCGGCCATGGGTATCTTGGGCGATATAGAAAATGGGGACGGGATTCATGGTATGCGCGGTATGGGGGGAACCATCCTCATTTTTCATGTAGTCGGAATTCCCGTGGTCGGCGATGACAATAGCTTCGTAGCCGTTGTCAAGCGCTTTTTCCATCAGCTGTTGCAGGCAAGCATCTACCGTCTCTACCGCTTTCATCGCCGCTTCGAAAACGCCGGTATGCCCTACCATGTCAGCATTGGCGTAGTTCAGGCAGATGAAGTCGGGGGCGTTGTCATCAATGTCTTTCAGGATAGCTTCAGTGACCTCCGGGGCGCTCATTTCGGGCTTGAGGTCATAGGTAGCCACTTTTGGGGAGGGGATCATGATACGCTTTTCCCCCTCGAATTCTTTTTCCCGGCCGCCGTTGAAGAAAAAAGTAACGTGCGGGTATTTTTCGGTCTCGGCAATACGGGTTTGGGTTTTGCCCGCCTTGGAGAGCACTTCGCCTAGCGTATCCTCAATATCCTTCTTGGTGAAAATGACGTGCAATCCCTCATACTCCGCATCGTAGCGGGTCATCGTCACGAAATGCAAGGGGATGGTCTCCATGCCTTCGTCGGGCATATCTTTTTGCGTAAGCACGGTAGTCAGTTGGCGGGGGCGGTCGGTGCGGAAATTGAAAAAGACAACGGCATCATTTTCTTCTATGGTACCCATAGGCTGCCCGTCTTCATCCGTACAGACAATAGGCTTCAGAAATTCGTCGGTTTCACCATCATCGTAACGGGCCTGCAGCGTTTCCAGCACATTAGCAGTAGCCTCTCCTTCTCCGTCCACAAGCAAGTCATACGCCTTGCGCGTCCGTTCCCAGCGTTTGTCGCGGTCCATAGCGTAGTAGCGGCCCACCACGGAAGCGAGCTGAGCCGGCTGCCCTTCGGTGTGGTGGAGCACTTCTTCCAAAAAGCCTTTGCCACTTTTGGGGTCCGTGTCTCTTCCATCGGTAAAGGCGTGGATATACACTTTTTCCAAGCCAAAATCATTGGCCGCATCGCATAGTGCCAAGAGGTGCTTGTAGTGCGAGTGCACCCCGCCATCGGAGACCAGCCCCATCAAGTGCAGGGCTTGGCCGTGGTCTTTGGCATGCTGCATGGCGGCTACCAGCTTATCGTCTTTTTGGAGCTCCCCTTTGCGGATGGCCATGTTGATGCGGGCCAGCTCCTGGTACACAATGCGGCCGGCCCCGATATTAAGGTGGCCTACTTCGGAATTGCCCATTTGGCCTTCAGGCAGGCCAACAGCTTCACCAAACGTGGTGAGCTCGGCGTTGGGGTACTTTTCGTAAAGGCTATCCACATAAGGCGTGTTGGCTTGTGCGATAGCGCTGACTTCCGGCTTAGGCCCATGGCCCCAGCCGTCAAGGATAATGAGTATGGCTTTTTGATCTTTCATAGGGTTGCAAATGTAAGGGTTTCCCGGCTAAGGACGCAAGGGTTAGTGTTTATTTTACACTATCAGTGCTTGGTAATGCCCCTTTTTCAGCGCTCTGAGGGTGCCATAGCCGCAGCACTGTTTCCAATTTTTTTTAGAGGAATAACGATTACAGACCATCCGACAGTGTATGGTCATCCGGAATCCCTATCTTAGCGTTTCAAGCCGAGCAAACCAATGGTGACAACCCAATCCATATACCAACGACTGAGCGCTGCCAAGAAGGAAGGGCGCAAGTGCTTTGCATTGCTAATAGACCCCGACGAGGTGACGCCCAGCAGTTTGCCGCCGCTGGCGGAGCTGGCCGTAGAGGCACGGGTAGATTTCATATTTGTAGGCGGCAGTTTGCTGGTCCACAATTCGCTATCCGATTGCCTGAGCCGTTTGCGGGCGGCTTGCAACTTGCCATTGGTGCTTTTCCCGAGCAGCCCTTTGCAAATAGACGATCAGGCCGACGCCCTACTGTTCCTGTCCTTGATTTCTGGCCGCAACCCGGAATTGCTGATCGGGCAGCAGGTGATCAGCGCCCCGTACTTAGCCCACAGCACCCTGGAGGTCATAGGCACCGGTTACATGCTGGTCGACGGTGGGCAACCGACCACGGTTTCCTACATGAGCAACACCACGCCTTTGCCAGCTGACAAGCCTGATATTGCCGTAGCGACCGCCCTGGCCGGGCAAATGTTGGGTATGAAATTACTGTACATGGACGCCGGCAGCGGCGCCAAGCACCCTATAAGCGAGCGGCTGATACAGCGGGTATCCGCGCAAACCGAGGTGCCGCTGATCGTGGGCGGGGGGATACGAAGCCCCGAGCGGGCTTTCCAAACCGCGAATGCCGGGGCTGATGTGGTCGTCGTCGGCAACGCTGTGGAAAACGACCGCCGCTTGCTCCGCTCCATGGCCGAAGCCGTGCACGGGGGCAGTTGATTCGAGGGCGCTATTCGGAACTACTTACCCGGCTTGTGGGTTTATACCCCGAATACACAAAACGAGCTATTTTGGAGCAAGGAACTGTAGTGAAATCCACCGGCAGCTGGTATCAAGTGAAGCTTGAAAACGGAGAGGTGATGGACTGCCGCATCGTCGGCAAATTCCGCCTCGAAGGGCAGAAAGTGACCAACCCGGTAGCCGTGGGCGACCAAGTGGAGATTGAGCGCAACGAAAACGAGGAAACCGGCAGCATACGCAATATCCTGCCCCGCCACAATTACGTCATCCGGCAGTCGCCCCGCCGCAAGCGCGACCTGCACCTGCTGGCCAGCAACGTCGACCAAGCTGCCGTGATGGTGACCATCGTCTCGCCCAACCTGAAGCAGGGCTTCATCGACCGTTTTCTGCTGATGACAGAGCCCTTTGAGATCCCCGCTTTGATCATATTCAACAAAGCCGACCTCTACGGGGAGGGTGACCTGGAAGTGTACGAATACCTGCGCGGCATTTACGAAAGTATTGGCTACACCTGCTTGCTGGTATCTGCCACAGAAAGCACCGGCCTGGAAGCCCTGAAAACACAACTAGCCGGCAAAACCACCCTCATCGCCGGGCAGTCGGGGGTAGGCAAGTCCACACTCGTCAATGCCATAGAGCCAGCCTTGGAACTGCGCACGCAAGAACTCAGCGACTATTCCGGCAAAGGACAGCACACCACGACCTTCGCCGAAATGCATGACCTGTCTTTTGGCGGGTCTATAATCGACACGCCGGGCATCAAGTCGCTGTCGTTCATCCACTTGGAGCCCATGGACGTGGCGCACAATTTCCGGGAGCTCTTCGCGGCATCTGAAGACTGCAAATTCGGAGGCAACTGCCTGCACCGCAACGAGCCCGGCTGCGCCGTCAAGGAGGCTGTGGAAGAAGGCCGCATCAGCGAGCTGCGCTACCTGAACTACTTGACCCTGCTGGAAGAAGCCGAGGAGCAAAACTACTGGGAGCGGCACACGGATATGTAAGGCACTATTCTTTCATGCTAATGACACACATACAACGGCTTCTTGTTAGCTTTGCCGCATTCATTCAGAAAAACGAGCCATGAAAGTAACGGAGTACTTTGAAAAAGCTAACGGGCAAACCCTCATCTCCTTCGAAGTGCTCCCTCCGCTCAAAGGGGGGAGTATGAAAGCCATTTTCGACACCCTCGATCCGCTGATGGAATTCAAACCGCCTTTCATCGACGTGACTTACCACCGCGAGGAGTTCATCTACAAAATGCGCAAAAGCGGCTATTACGAGAAGACCGCCATCCGCAAACGGCCGGGCACGGTAGGCATCTGCGCGGCTATTATGCACCGTTACGGCGTGGACGCGGTGCCCCACCTGCTCTGCGGCGGCTTTACCAAAACCGACACAGAAAACGCGCTGGTCGACCTCAACTTCCTCAACATCAATAACGTCTTGGCCCTGCGGGGGGACGCCCGCAAATTTGACGGCAAGTTTATCCCCGAAGAAGACGGGCATGCCTACGCTCTTGACCTAGTCAAACAGATCGAGGACATGAACAACGGCAAATACCTGCACTCCGACGTGGAAAACGGTACCCCCACCGAATTTTGCATCGGCGTGGCCGGCTACCCCGAAAAGCACTTCGAGTCGCCTAATATGGACTTTGACCTTATGCATACCAAAGCGAAGGTGGACGCTGGCGCCGATTATATTGTGACCCAGATGTTCTTCGACAACCGGAAGTTCTTCGATTATGTAGAACGCTGCCGCGCTGTAGGTATCGACGTGCCGATCGTACCGGGCTTAAAGCCCATTACCAAGCGCTACCAACTCAGCTCCCTGCCCCGCATTTTCCATACCGACTTGCCAGAGGACTTGGTGAATGCCGTACAAAATGCCAAGGACAAGGAAGGCCGCCGGCAAGCGGGTATTGAGTGGTGTATACAGCAGTCTAAAGAATTGAAAGAAGCTGGGGTGCCTTGCTTGCATTATTATACGATGGGAGATTCAGATACGATACGGAGTATCGTGGAAAAGGTTTATTAGGCCCGTTTTTTGATCATACCGTTGACTTTATACCGGAAAGTTTCTACCTTTTATTATTGCTAGTTGTTTATATAATTGCCTAAAGTGCACAACTGAACATGAAAGAGCAGAATAAGTATTTGGACCGGATCACCATCAATCCAGAGGTCTGTCATGGCAAACCTTGTATCCGTGGAATGAGGTGGCCAGTGGAAGTACTGCTGGATATGATGCTATCTGAAATGACTTTTGATGAAATACTGGAGGATCATCCCGAGCTGGAAAAAGCCGACTTACTGGCTAGCTTAGCGTATGCAAAGATTATGATTTCAAAGACAGCCACTTCCTAAATAATAGCCCTAAGAAGCTGCTCCATATTACCTTAGGCAATATCCCTACCAGCCAGTTGATCCAGCTATTGGATGAACATTTGGATCAGATCATAACGCACTTTCAATCGGAGAAATGCTTCATAGAACTGGGCAAGGACTACATAAAAGTAGTGAAATAGGAAAATACTGATCAAAGCGTTGCCCCTGTCCATACCTTAATATACTCAAGCGGAAATTCGATTACGATACGGAGTATAGTGGAGAAGGTACAGTAAACTCCTATATTGCGCTCAAAACACGAAAATGCTCCGTACCGTACTCATCGGCTGCTGCCTCGGCCTGCTCTGCACTGTCCATGCCCAACTTCAACCGCCATCCGATTTTCTTCCCCACGATCATGGCCAGCAATTTACCCGCCACCATCAAGTCATTGATTATGTACAACACGTAGCGCAGCACAGCGAGCAGGTTCAAGTGCAGCAGTACGGCAGCAGTAATGAAGACCGCCCGCTCCTACTGGCCGCCATTTCCACCCCTGCCAACCTAGCCCGCCTGGAAGATATCCGTCAGAACAACCTGCGCCGTGCCGGCCTGCTAAAGGGTCAAGTCGACGCAACACTCGACCACGCCATCGTCTGGCTCAGCTTCGGCGTGCACGGCAACGAAGCCGGGGCTACGGAAAGCGCTTTGGCTATACTCTACCGTTTGGCGCAGCAAGAAGAGGCAAGCATCAACGAATGGCTGGAACACACCATCGTGCTGCTAGACCCCTGCCTCAACCCAGACGGCTATGCCCGCTACGTCAATTGGTACCGCGGGGTAGCCAGCGAGAAGCCCGCACCGGAACGCTACACCAAAGAACACCGCGAGCCTTGGCCCGGCGGCCGGGTCAACCACTACCTGTTCGACCTCAACCGCGACTGGGCCTGGCAAACGCAGCAGGAAACGCAGCAGCGGCTGATCCAATTTCACCGTTGGATGCCGCATGTACACGTCGACTACCACGAGCAATTCCCGGACAACCCTTACTACTTTGCGCCGGCAGCCAGCCCCTACCACGCCTACATCACCGAGGCGCAGGAGGAGTTTCAGTACACCATCGGCAAAAACAACGCCCGCTACTTCGACCGCAATGGCTGGCTGTACTTTACCCGCGAGGTCTTCGACTTGCTCTACCCCAGCTACGGCGACACCTACCCGACTTTCAATGGTGCTATCGGCATGACCTACGAGCAGGCAGGCCACAGCATTGCCGGCCGGCAAGTCATTATGGAAAACACGGACACCCTGACGCTGCAGGACCGCATCGACCACCATACGGCTACTGCGCTGGCTACAATTGAAGCCGCGGCAGACAACCGGAACCGCCTAGTCACTGCCTTTACCGATTATTTCCAGCGAGCGCAGCAGTCACCGATCGGGCAATACAAAAGCTTTGTGGTAAGCCGCAAGAATAACCCACAGCGCCTGTCCGCCCTGATCGAACTCCTCGACCGCAACCATATCCGATACCAAACGGTGCGTGCCAAGCAGATGCTACGCGGTTTTTCTTACACCGCCCAAGACCGTCAGAACATCACCATTGAGGAAGGGGATTTGCTGATCAGCGCCTACCAACCGATGTCGGTACTGGCGCAAGTGCTCTTTGAGCCTGCGCCTGCTTTGGAAGATTCCTTGACCTACGACATCACCGCCTGGGCATTGCCCTACGCTTACGGTTTGGAAGCGGCCGCCTTCGAACAAAAAGTCACAGGCCGGGCAGGGTATACTTTGCCTGACACCTATAGCAATATCACCCGCATAGAGCAGCCTTACGCCTACCTGTTGCCCTGGAATGAATTTTCAGATGCTCAATTTCTCGGTGCCTTACTGCAAGCCGGCATCAAAGTACGTACGGCCGGGGGCGCATTTTCCATTGAGGGCAACAAACAAGAAGCGGGCACGCTGGTAATCACGCGAGCTGACAACCGCAAAATGGGACGCGCCTTCCACCAAAAGGTCAAGCAATTATCGCGGGACTACCAGCAGGCCTTGCAGGCGGTGCGCACCGGCTTTTCCGACGATGGCTTTGATCTCGGCTCCGGGGGGATGAGTTTCCTGCCTGCTCCGGCAATCGCTATACTCAGCGGGGAAAAAATCTCTGCCAACAGCTACGGGGAAAACTGGCACTTTTTTGAGCAGCAGCTGCAGTACCCTCTATTGCACTACCGCACGGAAGACCTCGGCCGTATCGATTGGGCAGCACTGACAACCCTTATTTTGCCGGAAGGCCAGTATGACTTTAACGAAAAAGAATGGGCGCAGATCACAGCCTGGGTGGAAGATGGCGGCCGGTTAATCGCCATTGGCCGTGCTATCAGCAGTTTTCCCGGCGAAACCCCCATGCACATTGACCCCGTAAAAGCCGCAGGCCCCAAGGACGGAAGCGAACCCGACCGCGTGCAATCCTACGGCGGGCTCAGCCGGCGGCAAATCAGCAACAGCTTGCCCGGCGCTATTCTCAAACTGGAACTCGACCGTACCCACCCGCTGACATACGGCCTAGGCGATCATTACTTCAGCCTGAAAACCAGCACAGCCGCCTACGAATTGTTGGACAACGGGTGGAACATTGGCTACGTCGGGGCTTCTCCTAATCCCCTGGGCTTCGTAGGCAGCACGATAAAAAAACGGCTGCCAAACACCCTAGTGGTAGGCCAGCGATCCATAGGTAAGGGCGATGTGGTCTATTTTGTCGACAACCCGCTATTCAGAGGCTTTTGGCAGCAGGGCAAAATGCTGTTTAGCAATGCCCTGTTCATGCCGTAACCGGAGGAATTCTGTCGTCCTGCAAGCGTAATGTGGCGCTCCGATTGCCTTTGCGCTTATTTACGCTTATCTTTGGGGAAGAAACACTGCACGCACACCATATCACATGCCGGTTCAACGCCATATCATCAGTACACTCCTCTTATTTCTGCTAAGCACCGTACCGCTAAGTGCTCAGCAGCCCCGGCCAACGGAGGAAGGCGCACCGCTGGAAGCAGTAGAGCAGATCGTCATGCCTAGGCTTGACAACGAAGCCCTACGCGAAGCCGAAACCGCTGCTCAACAGCCCGGCCGGCCGCCGCACTTTGCCGAAGCTATGCCAGTAGATATCCGACCCGACAATCACGGTAAGTGGGAACTGCTGCCCAATGGGGATGCCGTATGGCGGCTGCGCATCAAGTCGGAAGGTGCCTATTCCATCAACCTTGGCTTCAGCCTGTTCTACATGCCTCCGGGCGGGCGAATGCTGCTTTATGCCCCCGACAAAAGCCAAGTGCTGGGCCCTTTTACGGATGCCGACAACGAAAACCACAATCAGCTTTGGACGCCAGTGCTGGGGGGTGATGAGACCGTCCTGGAAGTGCAGCTGCCCGCCGAACGCCGCGATGAGCTGCAGCTGTGGCTGACCGCTGTCAACCACGACTTTCTCAACTTCTACGGTTTTGCCACTGGAGAATGCCACCTTGACATTATCTGCGGGGAGGAAGACGGCTGGCCCATCGTTGATTTATACCGGGACATCATACAGTCTGTAGCGGTATACGGATTGGGGGGGGAGACGCTGTGCACCGGTTTTCTGGTCAACAACACCAACCAGGACTGCAGGCCCTATTTTATGACGGCTCACCACTGCGAGGTGAATGCCAACAACGCCCCTTCTGTAGTTGCTTACTGGAATTACCAAAACAGTTACTGCCGCCCGCCGGGCAGCGTATCAAGCGGCAACCCGGGGAACGGCTCCCTGAACAGCTTCAACACGGGAGCTACCTACCGGGCAGGGGACAGTGGCAAGGACTTTGTGCTGCTGGAACTGGACGACCCTGTGCCCCCCTCTGCCGATGCTTACTTTGCAGGGTGGACGCGGGAGGCCCTGCCCCCCTCTGATACCATGATTTGTATCCACCACCCAGACGGAGCGGAAAAACGGATTAGCTTCGCCTTCACAGAGTCCTATATCGGCAGTTGGAACAGCGGAAGCAGCCAAGTGGAAAATGGGGACCATATCATCGTGCCGCAGTGGACCTTCGGCAGTACGGAGTTTGGGTCTTCGGGCGCACCGCTTTTCGACCACAACAAGCGGGTGGTGGGCCAGTTGCACGGTGGGGCGGCGAGCTGCTCGAACAGCGGTTATGATTCCTTCGGCTGGTTTCGGGCGGCTTGGAATGGCCCTGCCCCCAACAAGCGGCTCTCCGACTGGCTGGACCCGGCGGATACGGGCGTCTTTGTGCTGGACGGCCACTGGGACATCAGCTGCAACATCAGCTTGGAGGTAGAAAGCACAGATGCCCAAATTTGCAGCCCAGGCACCGCGGAATACCAAATTACCGTAGGAGACGCATTCGACAGCCCTGTGGTACTAAGCGTAGACGGGCTTCCCGATGGAATCAGCTACAGCTTTTCACCTAACCCCATACTGCCCGGTGGGGTCACGGAACTCCAACTCGACGTCTCGGCCGACGGTACGCCGGAGGGATATCTCGAATTTGAGATACTGGCGCAGAGCGAAAACAACGCTTTATCTACAGGAGCTAGCCTGCTGGTAGTCAATCAGCCGCCACCACCAATCAACTTGCTGCACCCTACCGATCAGGCTGATGGCCTGCCGCTCGCGCCAGAAATCAGCTGGGCTGCGGCCCCGAATGCCACTGCCTACGACCTGCAACTGGCTAAGGATAGCAGTTTTAACGATATAGTGCTCGATATGAGCAACATCGGGCAGGACTTCTTCAATACTGCCGTCCTGCAAGCCCATCAAACCTATTTTTGCCGGGTAAGGGCGCGCAACCTCTGCGGCATTGGCCCTTGGTCTGCCGCCAGCTCGTTCCGGACAGCGGCTAGCCGTTGCTACAAGGCCCAACCGCAGGACTTGCCCCGCGCTATCCCCGATTACCTCGAAAATGCGGAGGTCAGTTCCTACACTACCGTACCGCTAGAAGGCACCGTGGCCAGCATACGCGTCCGCAACCTGAACATCGACCACACCTTTGTCGGCGACCTGTCCGCTTACCTGCGCTCGCCTTCCGGCACTATGGTCAAGCTGTTCGACCGGCCCGGTTACCCGCTCCTGCCCTTTGGCTGCCCTAGCTCGGACCTGCGCCTTGCCTTTGCGGATAACGCCCCGCTCAACGCGCTCACGCTAGAGGAAAGCTGCGCGGGCACTAGCCCTGCAATCAGCGGCGAGTTCCAGCCGGTGCAAGCCCTATCCGGCTTTGTCGGCGAGCCCGCCCAAGGTACTTGGGAGCTGCTGGTGATCGACCATTTTTACGACGACGGCGGGCACGTTTTGGATTGGACGTTGGACATCTGCGTGACCTACCCTAATGATGCTCAAGTGTTCTTACCCGATAACGACCTGCCGGCTTGCGTCAATGCACCGAGTTCGTCAACGCTTTATGTCAGTGCCGGCTTCGAGGAGGATGTAGCGCTCTTAGTGCAGAATGTACCCGCTGGTGCTAAAGTGAGGCTGGATGATTACATCGTGGAACCGGGTACGTTCTTGCAGGTCTCTTTAGACAGCTTCAGCCAAATCGAGACTACTCATTTCACCCTTATTGCCAGCGACGGAAGCAACTACCATAGTTGTGAGGTGGGCGTTGCGGTCAACGATGTCCCCTCGCGGCCTATTTTGCAACTGCCGGAGGAACAGTCGCCCATCTTCAACAACACCATCCCCTTCCATTGGTCGTTGGGGCTGCGTACGGATTCCTTCTTGCTGGAGATTGCCACCGACAGCTTGTTTGAAGATATAGTATTCACGACGACGACCGCACAGAATGAATTTACCTTGTCCGATCCCCTGCCACAAGGCCGTTATTACTGGCAAGTGCAGGCCATGAACGATTGTGGCAGCAAGACCAGCACGGCTTCGAGCTTTATGCAGCAGGGCTCGGTAACCTCCACGGGTGTTGCTCGCTCCGGGTCGGTCCGCCTTTTCCCCAACCCGGCGGACGAACAGGTTCACATTGAGCTTGATGGAGTAAGCACAGCTTTTGCAGAAGGGCAGGTTTTCAACAGCCAGGGGCAGCTTGTGAAGCAGCTGCGTTTTCGGCAGCGCACCCTGCTTGATACGTCCTCTTGGCCGAGTGGGCTATATGTACTGCGCCTAGTGGCGGGTGACGAGCAATTTGTGCGGCGGATCATCATAGAGTAGGCGTTCTTGCCGAATTTCTTACATTTGCCCAAAACCAAATTATCTATGATCAAAGCGAACAACCCGGCCCTAAAATCTTGGGTAGATGTGCCCGAGGGCAGCGACTTCCCGATACAGAACCTCCCGTTTGGGGTCTTCAAGACGCCCGGTTTGCAGCCTCGCGTCTGCACGGCTAT
>JAAAOU010000367.1 GCA_009908745.1 Bacteroidota bacterium | reverse complement strand
GGGCGGCCCGAGCCACGGAAGCCGACACCCGCCAAGAAGCAAAGGTAGCCGCCAACGAAGCACAACGCGCCGAGCAAATAACGGCCCGGGGCACCTATGTGCAAAATTACCTCCGGCAACAAGAACTCAGAAAGCGGGAAATCCAACAATTCGAAGACTACAATATCATCGCTTCTTCTTCCTACGACAAGCTGTTGCTCGACAGCGAGCAGTTGCCGTTTGCCCATTCCACCGAAGTCATCCACTCCCCGCCCGGCAACTGCGAGGTGGCCTTCGAAGGCCTCAACGACAAAGGCAAGTTTCAAAAGGACCTGAAAAAAGGCCTGCTGTTCACCCATACGGACGACCGGCTGCGCCCCCATTTGAAAGAAAATGAATACCTCAGCTGCCACGCTTCGCTCCTGCAGGTGGGCGGTTACCGACTGCTTTCCTTGCGGTTCACCTTCGCTTTCCCCAATGCGAGTGAAGCTTACGGGTTTATCGAGAAAGGGAGCTACTTGATGATCAAGATGCTGAACAATCATTTTGTCACCCTCTACTCCGGGGAGATGGACCGCGGCACCTACGACACGCAAACCGGACTGCTGACCTATCAGGTGCACTACCCCATTAACCAAAGCGAGTACAACACCCTTAAGCGCAATGAGGTTAACAGCGTCATTGTCTCTTGGAGCAGCGGTTACGAGGAATATGAGGTATACGCGCCGGGCTTCTTCATTCAGCAAGCTGCTTGTTTGGAAGATTAGCCTATCTTTGCGCCAGCAAAAACACAGCGACTATGAATATCCGTACCCGTGAAGAAGAGCTGAAGGCGGTGCAAATGTTGGGCCTGAAGCTGCCTACCGACCCGCGTTGGGTCAATATGGCGGAGATGGACCTGACTGAGATCCTTACCGACCACGCGTACTGCGAACAAAAAGCAGCGACGTCCTGCATCACCCTCATACAAGCCTATCCGGAGCACGAGGAGCTGGTCCGGCAGCTTGCGCCTATCGTCACGGAAGAATGGGGGCACTTTCGCATGGTGCTTGCCGAGCTGGACAAACGGGGCCTCAAGCTCGGCCGGCAACGCAAGGACGAATACGTCAACAAGCTGCTCGCTTTCAACCGCAAGGGCGGGCACCCGCAGGACCGCCTCATGGACAAACTGCTGACCTGCGCGCTGATCGAAGCCCGCAGCTGCGAGCGATTCCGCCTGCTTTCCCTCAATATCAAAGAGGAAGCCTTGAAAGAATGGTATTACAAATTCATGGTGGCCGAAGCTGGGCACTACCGCCTTTTTATCGATCTCGCCAAACTGTACTGCGACGAAAACAAAGTGCGGGCCCGCTGGAAAGCGTTCTTGGAACGCGAGGCGGGGATCATGCAAGAACTGGAACTGCGGGGCGACCGTATGCACTAGTGGCGAAGGGCACACGGTCAACCCTTTGCGCGCTGCCCCCTTACTATAACGGCAACCGGCTTAAATTCACAACTTACTCCTAATGACTGCTTCCCCCTTGACCCTTTTCCTGATGCTCGTGCTGCTAGTCGGCATTCTACCCCTATCGATCTTCCTGATTCGGAGCTTGCAGCGCGGCCCCAAGCGCGGAGAAGCATTGGATGAAGAACTGACGGTCAAAGGAGAAGGCGCAGAATCGGTTGAATGGTGGGAAGCCAAACGGGGCGCCTTCAACCGAGGCTTGTTGGCAGCTGGCGTGCTAGTGATTGCCTTCTATTACCTGCTGCTGCACCTGCGGCTGAGCTCGGCCGGGCTGCAGCCCCTACGCTTTGACCTGCGGAACTTCATCTTCCTGTTGGTCCTTTACCTCATTTACATGGGCGTGGCGAACTTGCTTTACAACCTCGGCTTCTTTACAGAACATGCCCGGCAAGCCAAGCCCCGCCACGATAACCGGCAGCGTATTTTCCAGGCCATCTACTGGGCGGCAATTGTTGCGCCCTTTTTGTTTGTCCTATTCCACAGCTTCCGCTAACTTTGGCATAAAAATGGCGACAGTCGTAGTCACAGGCGCAAATGGGCAAGTCGGCCGGGAACTTCAGGTCCTAGCAAACCACTACCCGGCTTTCCAATTCCACTTCACCAGCGAAAAGAACCTAGATGTTACCGACGAAGAAGCTGTCGTGCGCTTTTTCAATGAGTACCCACCTGATTATTGTATCAATGCTGCTGCTTACACGGCCGTCGACCAGGCGGAAGAAGAGGCAGCTGCTGCCGAAAGCGTTAACGCCCACGCCCCTCTTTATTTGGCGAAAGCCTGTGCAGCGCTCGACATCCCGCTGCTGCACTACTCTACGGATTACGTATACCACAATGCGCTCAACCGGCCACTGCGAGAGACGGATGAGACCCATCCCAAAGGGGTGTACGCCCGGACGAAGCTCGCGGGCGACCAAGCCGCGCTCGACGCCCATAAAAAAGTGATCGTACTGCGCACCAGCTGGGTGTACTCCAGCTTTGGGCACAATTTTGTAAAAACGATGATCCGCTTGGGCCGGGAACGCGAGCAGCTACGGGTCGTCTACGACCAAATTGGCAGCCCGACCTACGCCCGCAGCCTGGCCCGTGCCAGCCTTGGCATATTGCAGCAATTTGAGCAGGGCGCTGTACCTGCCGATCGGCAACACGGCGTCTACCACTACAGCAACGAAGGGGTGTGCAGCTGGTACGATTTTGCCGCCGCCATATTCGAACTACAGCAAATCGAGTGTAGCCTAGCGCCCATTCTAAGCCGCGATTTCCCCACTAGGGCGGAACGGCCGCCCTTTAGCCTCTTGGACAAGTCGAAGTTCAAGCAAGCATTCGGCTTCCATATTCCACATTGGCGCGCTGACCTCACGGAGATGCTACAGGCTTATGCCCGGCACCCAGAAGGCTAAAGCAATGCCCCCGTGACCGGCCAATGCCAGCAATCAGGCAAGATGTAAGCGGCCCGGCCCCAGCAACTTATTCCGGGTCATATTACCTAGCAGTCGCATTTTCCTTTATTTTCGCATCTGCTTCTTTCAGCCCCAGCCAAATGATCGCAAGGAACAAAAGTGAATCCAATGGAATATATCATAAGCGGCATCCAACAAATCGGTATAGGTGTAACAGATGCTGACCAAGCTTGGAGTTGGTACCGGCAGCAATTTGGCACGGACGTCCCCGTTTTCAGCGAGCGGGCAGAAGCTGGGCTTATGCTCCCCTACACGGGCGGGCAACCCAGAAACCGGTACGCTATCATGGCTGTGAACATGCAGGGCGGAGGCGGATTTGAAATCTGGCAGTACACTTGCCGCGAACCGCAAGCCAGCGATTTTGAAGTCCGGCTGGGTGACTTCGGCATTTTTGCCTGCAAGCTTAAAACGCCCGATGCCCGCAAAGCACACCAACAGTTTCAGCAAAGCGGCCTCCGCTGCCTAACGCCAGTACACCAGGTAGAAAACGGGCCGGCCAATTTCTTCTTAGAAGACCCCTACGGCAATATCTTCCAGCTGGTGGAAGCCGAAGACTGGTTCCAAGACCGCAAACAGCTCACCGGCGGGGTGTACGGCGCGGTGATTGGCGTATCAGATATTGAACGCGCGTTGCCGCTCTACCGCGACCTGCTGGGGTACGACGAGATCGTCTATGACAAAACCGCTACTTTCCGTGAGCTGTCCCAAATGCCAGGCGGCCAGCTTCCCCTGCGTCGGGTGCTACTGCGCCATCAGCAGGAGCGGAAAGGCGCTTTGGCCCCCCTCCTAGGCCATACCGAAATTGAATTGGTACAGCTGCAGTCGCAAAACGGGCGAATGCCCCGCAGAATTTTCGAAAACCGCCTGTGGGGGGACCTCGGCTTCATTCACTTGTGCTTCGACGTACAGGGTATGGACAAGCTGAAAAACCGTTGTGCGGAACTAGGCTTCCCCTTCACGGTGGATAGCGAAAACAGCTTTGACATGGACGAGGCAGCCGGCCGTTTCAGCTACATCGAAGACCCCGACGGCACGCTGATCGAGTTCGTAGAAATCCACAAAATGCCTATCGTGAAAAAGCTGGGCTGGTTCCTCAACCTCAAGCAACGCCCGGCGGGCAAAGCACTGCCCCGCTGGATGATCAAGTCGATGGGGCTGGCCCGTGTCAAATAACCCGTTGGCTATGCAGCGTATCCCTTCCCTTTATGTTGCACCAAGCCCCTTGGGCGGCCGCGGCGTGTTCACCGCTGAGGACATAGCCGCCGGCTCGATTGTTGAAATATGCCCGGTCATTGTACTGCCCAAAGCACAAACTTCACTGCTAGACCAGACCGTGCTGTACGATTACTACTTCTTGTGGGGCGAGCAGGAAGACCGATACGCCATTGCCCTCGGCTATGGCTCTCTCTACAACCACAGCTACGCCCCGAACACCGAATACCGGGCTGATTTTGGCAACAACGACCTGCACTTCTACGCGCTGCAAGAAATACCAGTTGGCAGCGAACTGACCGTCAATTACAACGGCGACCCCAGTGACGAGGAAGCCGTGTGGTTTATGGCACGCCGCTTGGGGTGAATTTGAAAAAAAATCTGTACTTTTCGCTCGGTAAAAAAATCATCTCCATGTTTTTACGCCAACTACCCTCCGTTTTCCAACTTAAACCAAGATCGAAAACTAGACCCTAAACCCATGTCCGAGAAAAACCAAGAACTGATCAGCCTGCTCAATATGGCATACCAAACTTGCAATGCCAAGCTGACCGCCATCAAGGAAGGCGAACATCTCCCCGACGCAGAGCTCCAATCCGTAGAAGACGGTGTGCAACAACTATTCAAGGATTTCAGCCTGCCCGAGCTTTGGATGGCCCCCATACCCTACGATGAGGACGAGCGGTCGAAGCTCCTAGAGTTCATCGTGGGGGTACAAATGATTAAAGCAGATGCACCGCAGCAATTTGTCGAAAGCGTCAACCGCACGATTGAGTTTTTGCGGCAGCGTATCCTGTCCAGGGCCGAATCGCTGGTGAAGGACGTAGACGACTCGGGTTGGAACCAAGCCATGCGGGACCAAATGCTGCAAATGCGTAAAACCATCCGCCTGACCAGGTTCCGTTTTATCAGCCAAGGGCACGACTTGGACAATGCCCCCGAATGCCAAAAGCAAGACCAACGGTTCAAAACGCTGTACAAAGACTACTGGGACAAACTAATGAGTGGCGAGGTGGAATCCAACAAGGAGGAGGTCAGCCGCATGAACATGCTGCAAAAACACATCAAGCTGATCCAGCAACTGCCCGACTTCTTGAAGGCGTACGCGCAACTCAATGACCTGATCGCCGAACAAAGCAGTGTTAAAGCTTAATACAAAACACCCCAACGATGAAGCCATTTCTCCTCCTGTTATGCCTGACGTTGTCCATGGGCTTGCATGCCCAAAACCTTATCAGCGATGCTAAACGGCTGGTCGAAGCCAAAACCGCCCTGCAAGAGGAGGGCGCCTCCGATTCGACCCAGATGAGCGCGTATGCCAATATGCTAGCCATCCTGCAACGGTACGACATCAGCTATGTAGACCAAATTAAGCCCAGCAAAGCACTGCTCGAGACACCGCAGCACTACAGCTCCAACCCGCTGCTCGGCAGTTGGCTCCCGACTAATGCCCTAAGCCAAAATCCTAACGCCTGGCTCCGGGACACTACGTTTCAACGCTCACTGCAAGCCATAGGAGACAGCCTGCAACTCGCCGGGCGGGAAGAAATGGTAAGGACGATGTTGGGCCTGCGCAGTGCCAACCCGGCCGACTACCTGTCCGTCAGCAAGTCCCTGCAAGAATACAGCGTACCGCCCGTGGAGAGCCGGATGTACCTCAAAGCTGCCGCCCAAGAAAGCAACCAAAACGTGGAAGACGGCTTGCTCAACGCCCCAGTCTTGATCGAGGGGCTGTTTAAGTTCGTGCTTGAACGCGCCCAGCAGGAAATCGCCATCTCTTTCATGGACCGTTTCCTGGAAAAAGAAGTCCCCCCGGTAAAAGCCTTGTTCCCTACCGTTTTCCAGCAACTCAGTAATACCGGCTTCAGTTACTCGCACTCCTACCTTGACCGCATCCGCTTGGCCTTTTACGAGGACTTACAGCTGCTCAGTATCCGCTTGCCGCAACTGCTCTTGGAAGACGACCGCTTCACGGCGCTGCAGGAAAAGCCCATCGTCTACAACCTGCTGACGGCTTACGCTATCATCGGTATGGCGCAAAACGACCTGCCAGCGCAAGACATCATGCCGCTGACGCACCGTACCCTGTACGACAACCTGCTGCAAAATGAAAAAAAGCGCAATTTTGTGCTAGCGGACAATGCCGTACAGGCAAAAGGCTATCCAGAGCTGGTCCAGGTGTCAAAGCAGTTGGTCAAACGCATCAGTATCATCTACGACTCGCTGAGCATCGCCGAGAACACCCTGCTGGACAGAGAGGAAAGCCTGCGGCTACGCCGTATGGACAGCTTATTCAGCGCCTCCGGGCCGGAGACTCGGGAAAGATTGGAAAAGCAACCCCCGCTACTAGAGCAGCTGTATAAGCCCGACTACCAGCTCGGCACCATCATGGGCGAGGCCGAGGCGGGAGAGCCGCAAGGCTACCGGCTGAACTTTCTGCCCTACCTGCTGCAAGGCGGGCTCGACACCAGTTACCTCAGTGGGCTGCGTTCGGTGGAGGACTACGACCGCTACTTCGGCACCAACTACAGCGCCCAAGAATACCGTGCCGCTGGCTTGGAGATTGCCCGCAAGTTAAATGGGAGCTGGTATAACCAACAGCGGCTAAGTGACATCTTTTCCTCTTGGCTTGAGGATATCATATTCGCTGAGCAGCAAATTCGAAACTACCGCTACACCCTATTCCCGAATGACAAGCTTACCGATTATCTGGAAACGCTGAACAACCGGCGCAGTAAACTACGGAGAACAATACTCGACACGCGCAGCGCCTGGCTGGCCAAACGCGACTTGTCCAACCAAGAGGCAGCCGCTTTTTCGGTCTTGGATGCGATTGTCAAAGACACTTTTGATACCGAATCCGCCGCCTTGGAAACAGACATCATGATCGGCCGCTACGATAACAAAGCCGACTACCTCGACGCCCAAGCTTCCAAGCTCGAGCAGGTGGAAGAGCGGCTGGCCGAGCTAGACGAAAGACTGAGCGGCAATTACAATGTCAAACTGGAGGACAATCCCATTACCGACTACATAGAAGGTAGCGCGCTACAGCCGCATAGCAAGGTACGGCAAGAAATCCAGCACTTGCACCAAGACCTCCGCAGATTAAAGCAGAAGCTTGACAGCTTGGACACCGCTTACGCCAGCACCGAATGCCGGCTCATTGGTAATGCCGAGCCATTGGTATTCTTGTCGGAATCACTCACCCAGTTGATGTACTGCCTGCGATCCGGCCAACCCGGTTCCACCTGGATTGACCATGAGCAACTGCGCGAAGCAATGGCCAATCAAGAGCTAAGGCCGGTCATACTCGGCTTACTCTATCAGCGGATGCGCACGGTGAAACAGTTGCAAAACATCTCCCCCGATGGCTTGGCTCAACTCGTGCAGCTCACCGTAGAGGATTTACCGCAGATCATGCCCTTGCCTGACTCCCTGCAAGCTACAGACACCTTGGCGTTTCAGCGAAAAGCGACTTTTGTGGTCAACACGCTTCAGCGCATCGTCGAACTGCCGTTGCTGGTGAATACACAAACTACGCCTTCTTCCGTGCAGCCTCTTTCCAAAGTTCACCCCGCTCTGGAACAAGTCCCTTCTATTACCGGGGACGTTACCGATTTCATCTACTACCTCAACAAAAAAGACCACCGCCAAGCGATCAGCAGCCTGTTCGAGCTGTTTGCCGACATCCAACCTTTATTGAGGGATACATCCGATGCGAAAAGCGAAAACGCCGCCAACCCTATTCTGACATTTCTCAACGAATATGGCACTTTCGTAGGTGGGTTGGTCGATGCCCGCAGCAGGTACGAAGTGCAGAGCCTGCTGAACGGCATTGCGGACCCACCCGGCAGTTCGCGCCTGAAACGCCGCCGGCCTTTTTCGCTTACGCTTAACAGCTACGTCGGGGCTTCATTTGGGAGAGAATGGTGGAGCACCGCTTCGCAAACAGACGAGTTTTACAATGTGGCCCCTACCCTGCCCATTGGCGTGGCCTTCAGCTTTATGACTAGAAAAAAACTGCAACCGGTATTTGATGAAGATGGGAAATTGCTCAATCAAGTCAAACGCGGGGCTTCCTTCTCCGTATTCGCCGGCCTGCTCGACCTGGGCAGCTTATTCAATTACCGCTTCGATAGCGACTCGGACTTCGGCAATACCGAGCTGACCTTCAAAAACATGTTCAAACCAGGCGTACAGGTGCAATACAACTTCAAAAACACGCCTTTTTATATAGGTACCGGCGTGCAGTACGGCCCCCATTTCCAGGAGCAAAATGGCAACGTCTCTTCCGTACAGTCCACCCGCCTGTCGATAAGCATGGGAGTAGACGTACCTATAAAAACTTTATATGTCCGCTAAATTATCCTGATCTCGGATTTGGATTTATCCGGACACCCGCCTAACTTTGCATTCCAATTTGAAAAAACGAGTAAAAGAACCCGGTTATTCAAGACTTAGCGTCCCGCTCTGGGAGCGGGATTAGCGCCTTGTTTGTCAGGAGCGGCAACACGATTGACATTCGAAGCCGCCCTTTGGTTGACAATATGTTTTTTCACATCGGGGTGTAGCGTCCCGCTCTGGGAGCGAGATTAGCGCGCGTCGTTTGCCAAGAGCGGCAACGCGACTGACATCCAGACAAGCCCACTTCGTCTGGGTGCCAAGAGCGGCAACGCGACTGACATCCAGACAAGCCCACTTCGTCTGGGTGCCAGGGCCGGCAACGCGATTGACATTCGAAGCCGCCCTTTGGTTGACAATATGTTTTTTACATCGGGGTGTAGCGCAGCTCGGTTAGCGCGCGTCGTTCGGGACGACGAGGCCGGAGGTTCGAATCCTCTCACCCCGACAAAAGCACCATGCGGCCTGATCTTTGATCAGTGTCTATTGCTGCTGCAAAGGGTGTCGAAAACTTCTGTTTTCGTAAGCACTTTGCTGCAGCAATAGACATAGCCCGACAGGGCGGAAGCCGCATGGTGCTTTTAGACACCCCCACCTAGAGGAAGGGCGTAGCCAATCCTCACTAAGCAGCTGCAAAGGGTGTCGAAAACTTCTGTTTTCGTAAGCACTTTGCAGCTGCAATACAAGCCACCCTAGCTCAGTTGGTAGAGCAATACATTCGTAATGTATGGGTCGTCGGTTCGAGTCCGATGGGTGGCTCTAGAGCAGCTCACATCAGTCAACGGTGTGGGCTTTTTCATTTTTCAGCCCTCTCCAGCCAACAACTAACAACGCCACACAGCGGATGAGAAGTTTATCCCGACCGAGCCCTGCGGGAAGCGCGTCGGGAAGTCCGATGGGTGGCTCTAAAGAAGCTCATATCAGTCAGTGGTGTGGGCTTTTTCATTTTTCAGCCCTCTCCAGCCAACAACTAACAACGCCACACAGCGGATCCCGACCGAGCTTGCGCGAGCGTCGGGAAGGCCGATGGGTGGCTCTAAAGAAGCCCAGCCTCCCAAACTGGAGACTGGGCTTAACATACCATTAAAGCGTAATGTTTTACTGTACCGCCTGCGCCGCATTGATGGTACCCCAACCGAAGTTGTTATCGCGGTTCGGGTAAATTGAAGCGGCATTTTTCATGCGTTGAAGGACCTGCGAACGAGACTGATTTGGATTTGTCGCCCACACCAGCGCCGCGATGCCAGCCGTGGTGGCTGTAGCAGCGGAAGAGCCGCCTACGTAAGCCGGGGTATCACCACTCATGGCTAATGTCAGGGAAGTACGGTCTGTATTGGAAGCCCGCTGCATCACCGCCACGAAGTCTACAGCTGAGCCATCGTGGCAGGTGTGGCAACGCTGCATGGTAGAACCATCCCGTATGCCGGTCACGGCCACCGTTTGCGACATGGTAGCTGGGAAGATCACACCGTACCAGCTCGTCCAAGACAGGGAAGTACCCGCTGCTGACAGCAGCATTTTGCCGTTGTTATAAGCGTAGAAAACACCATCTGCTACGGTGCTGCTGTAGAATACATCACCGATGGACATGCTAATGATCTTAACTTGATGGTCAGCACCAGAAATATACAGCGCATCCCGTACGCCTTCTTTTTCGCTCGACCCATTGATGATCACGTCGGTGGTCGCGCGGAACGCTTTAAGGTCGCAATTATAAGCCGCGCCTAGTGAGCTGCCGCCGGTACTGCGAGGCGCGGCGATCAAGCCCGCCATCTGCGTACCGTGGCCGCACTGATCGTCGGGCCCGTCATTGGACGCCCACCACCACCAGCCGCTGACGTGGGTGCCGATACGCTCTAGGCTGCGGCCGCTGGAATAACCCGAGTTGAATTGGCTGCCCAACTTGCTTTGGTTGGGGGAGGTACCTGTATCGATAAGCGCCACTTTTATGTTATTACCCGTACTCGTGCTCCAGGCCCCGGGGATATTCATGCTAGGGTGCGAGAAGTTCCAAGGGATCTTAGCATTGGGGGCTACTGTCGTGTAGTCCGCGCTCGGGATGTTGAAATTTGGACTATAGCCGCAACCACTGTCGCTGCGGTCGTTGAGGTCGTACATGGTATACCCCATCGGCTCAATGTAGCGCACCTCGGGCATTTCGCGCAGGGCTTCGATGATCTGCTGGTTGAATATCTTGACGTCTAAAGTTGGCAAATACTGATTGTCCAGATTGCCGAAAAGGTCATCAGCGGTGGCATTCAAGCCTGGATACAAACGGTTGGTCTCACTGACCACAAAGTCGACTAGCCGGTTGCGGACCGCCGTCCACTCCTCAGATTGCAGGTCGAGCTCGTGAATCCGGCTTTCCACGTCGGTCATACCTGGCAACTGGTAGCCCAGCGACATGATGGAATCCGAACGCACGGACGCACTCCACAGGACCCGGGGTTCAGCATCGCTCCAATAAAAAACGGTGTTAGTCGCCTCTAAGGTTTCCTCTACCAAACCATTGATTTCGGCCTTTGTCATCGGGTCAGTCTGCGAGACAGGAACCGCTTCTTTGTCCAAGCTGTCTTTCGAGCAGCTGAAAATGACCAACATGAGGCCAGCCAGTAATAGTAAATTACGAATTTTCATAGGGTGTTCTGAACGTTTATAGGTGAAATAAATAGATAGCCTTGATCGGGTCTTGTCCATTCGAAAACCAAGAATGAGAAATCAAAAACGGAGCGTACTAGTATTCGAAAAATCAAATTCTGAACGGCAATAAATATAGGTACATTTATTTTATTTGACCAAATTCAATTTGGGGAATCGGACAAATAGTCCCATTTTCAGCCATAGATTTGCGCCAGTCAGTGAAACCCTGCGCTGCTTTGCGCGTAAATACCCGGTAGCAACTCAATCTTTCACCCCATCTAAGTTTGTAAGCCCCCCGGCGACAAGCGCTGTGGCCTTGCAGGCGATGTACAGTCAAAAACTACAAACGTAATTCCAAAACCACTTTAAGTATGAGAAGATTTTTGCCTTTCCTGATGTTCTGCTTGCTAAGCAGCCTCGCGCTTCAGGCCCAACAAGAACGTTCCCGTGATGCTTTCTCGGCCAAGCTGTTGTTCATCGACTACGGCCGGGCCAACGGCATCGACGGCCTCGATATCACCAACGGCCTGGAATTAGCCTACACCCGCAACCTGCTGCCTTGGCTCAATATCAATGCCCCCATCAAAGTCGGCGTACTGAATGTACAAGAAGACATCAACAACCGCACCTTCGCCAGCCTCGATGGGGTACTGCAATTTCAGATGCCCAGTGCAGACAGCTCCCGGTTTATACCTTACCTGCTAGCTGGCGGTGGGGTCACCTGGGAAAGCGAGCTAGGGACCAACCCGCAGTTTCCAGTCGGCGCCGGCCTGAACATCCGCGTCGGCGGCCGCTCCTTCGTCAATATTCAGGGCGAATACCGCCTATCCCAGGAGACCGACCGCAACAACTTGCAGCTTGGCGTCGGCTATCTGCACCGGTTTGGCAAGATGGATGCCGATGGCGACGGTATAGCCGACCAGCTCGACGACTGCCCCACCATCGCCGGCACCGAAGCCACGATGGGCTGCCCCGACCAAGACAAGGACGGCATCGCGGACAATAAAGACAAATGCCCTGCCCGTGCAGGCCAAAAGCGCTTCGACGGCTGCCCGGACACGGACAAAGACATGGTGCCTGACGATGAGGACGAATGCCCCGAAGTAGCCGGTGAAGCTGCGCTTGGCGGTTGCCCAGATACCGACGGGGATGGCGTAGCCGATGGCCAAGACGACTGCCCGAACGAAGCCGGCAGCACGGAGACCATGGGCTGCCCGGATACCGACGAGGATGGGATAGCTGATAAGGATGATGCTTGCCCATTGACCAAAGGCACCCCGGAGTTTGACGGCTGCCCATTCAGCGACCGCGACAGTGACGGCGTGGCGGATGAAAAAGACGAATGCCCGGACGAAGCTGGCAACATCGAACTGGCCGGCTGCCCCGATCAGGATGCGGATGGCGTGGCCGATAAGGACGACCTCTGCCCCACCGTGGCTGGCAAAATGGAAGGTTGCCCCGATACCGACGGTGATGGGGTACACGATGGCATTGATGCCTGCCCCGAACGCATTGGAACCGCCGAAAACAAAGGTTGCCCGGAACTGAAAAAAGAAGAACAAGACGTACTCGAATTCGCCATGCGCGCCGTACAGTTTGAACTCGGTGAAGCGCGGCTGAAGAAAGAATCCGAAGAAGTGCTCAACCAAATCGCCGGTATCATGGACCGTTACCCAGGCTACCGACTGCGCATCAGCGGCCATACCGATAGCCTAGGCGATGCGGAGGACAACAAGAAGCTGTCCGAAGAACGGGCCCGAGCTTGCTACTATTATCTGATCGAAGAAGGGATCCGCTCGGACCGCATTCAGTACGAAGGATTTGGCGAAGAAAAGCCGATCGCGGATAACGACCGCTCTGCTGGCCGGCGCAAAAACCGCCGCGTGGAGTTCGACCTCTACATCGAATAGCCTTTGCGCCTGATGTATTGCAAAAAAGCCTCGGGGTCGTTTGGCGCCGGGGCTTTTTTATGGCGGGTTCGAAGGTTTACGGCTTTTCAAGCATGATCTTACCCGAATGGGCGAACCATATGCAGCCTGTAGCATTGTAATGAGATAGGTCAATCACAATGCCCAACATGAACTTTTTGCTCCGACAAATTGAAGGTGCCGTCGATGAGTGCTCTTGGACGCAAGGCGAGCAGCTGATGGAGAACGATGCCGTGCAAAAGCTCAAAGAGCTGGAGAAAGAGCTGTGGGTGGCCGAAGTAGAACGGTACGAGACAGAAGTGCGGCTCAAAGGGCAAAAAGTACTGGAAGGCACCTGCGAGTGCGAGCGGTATCAGGATATTGGCATTTGCGGGCATATTGTCGCTACCCTACTCGTACTGAGACGACAACTGCAAAGCCGTAAATCAGAGCAGCAAAAGAAACAGCAACAACGGCAGAAACAACCGCAAAAACTGACCACAAAAACCGTACTGGAAAACGTCGGGCTGGAAGAGCTGGCCAGTTTCGTCAGGGAATACGCGCGTACCAACCGCAACTTTGCCATTGCATTGAAAGCCCGTTTCGCCTCAGCAGTAGAGGCCATGGACAGCCAAGATAAGTACGCCCAATTGCTGGATACGACCATCAAAGCTGTGCGCAAAAGCGACCGGGAGGTCACCTTGCGCGGCAGCCAGCGCCTGCTCAAAGTACTGGCCGAGTTGAACCGGCAAAGCGAGGCCGCCCAAGCCGATGGAGATTTCCTGACGGTGGCTGTCATCGCCAAGACTATCATCGGCAAAATCACGCCCCTGCTCCGCAAGACCAGCGGCAAGAAAGCAGCCCTCCGGCAGCATGTGACCGATGCATTCGATACCCTGCACCAATTACTTGCCCAACAACCCGCGCCGCGGCTCCGGCAACAACTCAG
>JAAAOU010000453.1 GCA_009908745.1 Bacteroidota bacterium | reverse complement strand
GGTCAGGAAAGAAGTCGCCGCGCGGAAAGGCACGTCCGCCAGCGGAGCAAGCAGGTCTCCGTTGACGTATATATCAACGGTAGGGCCGCTATCCGTACCCGGTGTCGGGGAGTTGTGGATGACTTGTAGGCGAGCCACTTGGGTAGCTGGCAGTTCTATTACTGTGCCATCAGCCAGTGCGGCAAACAGACCGAAGTCAGGCGTATCCGTCAGCAAGCCGGAGGCAAATACTGTAGCTGCACCATCAGCCAAACCAGAAAGGTCAGCTTCAAAGGTGGCAACGATATTAGGGTCGCCCGCAGCGCGTACGTCGATGTAGTAAACATCCGGAGCGACGGAAAGGTAATTGTCAGAGAACTCGCCGTAAGGCAAGTTGCTGATCAAATTGCCTACCGTGCGCGCGTCGATATCTACAGCGGGGGCATCGGTAGAACCATGGTAGACGTTAAAATCTACCATGCCGGCCATTGCGGCTGCCGTTTGCGCGCCAGCATTGACCGCTATATTGAACGGCGTAGTCATATCACCGACGATGCCCGTGGCTACTGCCGTGTAGTTCTCATCGGCGGCTAGTTGGCCAAGCGGGAATTCCGCGATCGCATCGTCAACTGAAGTACTCGGGCTAGGCGCGACGGCCAGCTCGAGGTCGACATTAGCAGGCAGTTCTAAGAAAGGCGTAGCAGCGCGGTAAGACACCCCTTCGAGGGCGTCAAACAATAGACCGTTCACATAAATATCAACGGTAGGGCCACTGCCCGTGCCCGGCGTCGGGGAATTGTGGATAGCTTGCACATTGGCAAACTCCGTAGCCGGCAGTTCCACTACGGTGCCATCTGACAGCACGGCTAGCAGGGTAAAACCCGGTGTGTCCGTAAGCAGGCCAGAAGCAACAATTGTAGCTGCCTCGCCACCCAGTGCGGATAGGTCGGCGGTGAAAGACGCCACCACGTCGCTAGAGCCGGCAGGGCTGATATTCAATACGTAAGTACCAGTCGGTACCCCCAAGTAGCTGGGAGTAAATTCGCCATAAGACAAATCTCCAGCCAGTATTCCGTTGAACAACGTATTCACATCTACACTCGGCGCGCCGGGTGAACCGTGAAAGACATTGACATCTACGGCATTAGCAGATTCCCCGCTAGTTTGGGCACCCGCGTTCACCTCTAAATTGAAAGGGAAATCATCATCGCCCACGATACCATTTGCTATTACGGTGTAAGCTTCGCCCGCTGCCAGTTCGCCGAGGGAGAAAGTAGCTATAGCATCGTCTACAGAGTTACTCGGGCTAGGGGCAACAGCTATTTCTATGTCCGTATCGCTTGGCAGCGTCGTGAAAGGTATAGCTTCTTGGTATTCTAGCCCCGTGAGCTGCGCAGGCAGAGCACCGTTCACGTAAATATCTACAGTAGGTCCGCCATCGGTGCCCGGAGTCGGGGAGTTGTGGATGACTTGTACTGAAGCCTGGGACCAACCAACGGTCGCCATCAGGCTAAGCAGCAATAAAAGGTACAATCTTCTCATGAATCTTTTTTTAGGTTTTGGAATGATTGAGTGATGGTGTAACACAAAATACAAGCTACTGTTGTGTGTCATTGAAAGGTAAAAGCGTTTTTGCTTATTAGGCGTCATTTCACAACAGGTTGAATAGATATCCGGCACTCCGTTTGTCCAGCAGGATTGGAAACGCTGTTTTTTCCTTACCTTGCTTCCAAACCATTTGCTTATTCATGGTAACCGTACAACTCAAGGTGCCTACGCTGGTAAGCACGGTGATGATCGAGGAAAGGGAGCACTACCACTTGCGCCCGTTGTTCGTCGATTATCCTATCGCAGCCCACCGGCGCTACGACGATGCACTGAGCCGCTTTAAAAAAGCCCTGCGCCAAGCTTTCAAAGGGTACAGCCTCGACCGCGAGCAGGGCGACCGGCTCGGGTGGTTCCTGTTTTCCCCAAAGATCAAGTACCAATTGTACAAACTGGAATTTCACCTCCACCGGCAGTATGTGTCAGGCCATTTTGCAATCGCCAGTTTCCGGCTCCAACAGCATACTTTTGTCTGCTTGCCCCAGCTGAACAACTACATGTTTCTCTACCACGACCGGCCGGGCAACAGCCTGCACAGCGAGAGCCAGCGGGTCATCAAATTCCTGCTGCAAGAATTGCAGAAGCGCGACGAAAGCACCTTCGATGCAGCTTTCTACATGGCGGACCCCAAGTCATTCGTCACCCAAACCGAGCTGCCGGTCAGCATAAAACATGCCCCTTTCTCTTTTAACGCCCCAAAAAACGAATGGTTTTTCAGCACCTTTCTGAGCAGCCCGGCCTTCGATGGGCAGGAGGAAATCGAGAAGGTGGGCCAAGACTTGAACGCACGCTACCCCGCTGAATTGGGGCGGGCGTACTACCAAGAGGCGCTCGTAGAACAACTTTACCAGCTGGTTTATCACCCCATCAATACGCCTATTGCGATTGTGGGCCCGGAAGGGGTTGGCAAACACGCTATACTGGAAGAAATGATCTGGCGCTATGAGTCCAGCTACTATGGTAAGCAAAAGGGCCGACGGCAACGGGTGTGGCACATCGACCCTACCCGCATCATAAGCGGCATGAGTGTAGTGGGGGACTGGCAAAAGCGGCTGGAGGCTATCGTGGCCTTTGTGCGGCAACCGGGCGGGGAAAAAGAACCCAGCGACAAAATCGTCATCGACAACCCGGTGGCACTGCTGCGCATCGGCAAATCGGCACGCAACAACATGACAGCGGCTGACCTGCTGCGCCCCTATCTGGAAAAACGGCAGTTGCAGCTTCTGCTCATCGCCACCCCTGAGCAGTGGAAGACATTGCAGGAAAAAGGCAGGCGGTTCAGCGGTTTGTTCCGGGTGCTGAGGATAGACCCCCCCGGCCTTAAACGCGCCATTAAGATCATATTGGAAAAGCGTCGACAACTGGAGCAAAGCAACGAGGTGGTCATCCGCATACAGGCTATTCAGCAACTGCTCGACTTACAGCGCAACTACATGCGCCACAAGCCGTTGCCGGGCAGCGTACTCCGGCTCATGGAGCAGCTCGCTGTCAAATACCGCAACGGCGCGATCGATGCGCCCGAAGTACGGCAGGAGTTCAGAGCCATCAGCGGCCTGCAAGAACAAATCTTCGATGCCAGCCCCGAAGATTCCAAGCAAGCCATCGCCCAGCAAATTCAGCAGGAGCTTATCGGGCAGCCGGAAGCCGTACAGGCGCTGGCCAATGTCGTACACTTGCTGAAAGCCAAGCTGACCAACCCCAACCGCCCGCTATCGTCTTTCCTCTTTGTGGGCCCGACTGGCGTAGGCAAAACGCAAGCGGCCAAAGTCCTCTGCCGCCACCTGATGGGCAACGAGGATCAGCTGATGCGCTTTGACATGAATGAATACATCGACAGCGGCAGCGTACAGCGGCTCATAGGCGACGACTACCAGCCGGAAGGGCAACTGACCGGGGCGGTGCGCTACCGGCCGTTCGGTATACTGCTGCTGGATGAAATCGAAAAAGCCCATCCTTTAGTGCATGACTTGCTGCTGCAACTGCTTGACGATGGCCGGTTGACGAACAGCGTTGGGCAAACCGTGGACTTTACCAATACCGTCATTATTATGACCTCCAATGTGGGGGCTTCCCAAGCCGGCACACAACTCGGGTTTCAGTCGCCAGAGGATGACCATGCTCCAGCCTACCGCCGTGCCATGGAGCAGTTTTTCCGGCCGGAGTTTCTCAACCGAATCGACAAGACCGTGGTGTTCCACGCCTTGCAACCCGAGCATATCCTGTCCATCGCCCGCCTGCAGATCAAGGAACTGCTGCAGCGTGATGGCTTCGTGCGCCGGGCGACCATCCTCAATATTTCACAACCGGCCCTGCAGTGGGTCGCACAACGAGGTTTTGATGCGCGCATGGGCGGCCGGGCCCTAAAGCGCCAAATCGAAAAAGACCTTACAGCTTTGTCCGCTGACCAGCTTATCCACACGCCTACCGAGCAGCCTATTTTAATGGATATTGACTTGGATGGCCAAACCTTAGTCCCCCACATCCGGCCACTGCACTTCCTTCGCCCTATCGAAGACCAATGGCTGCCGGAAATACCTGACGAAACGGAAGGCAAGCGTTTTTATGTGCAGTTGCTGCGTATTCTGGAAACGATAAAAGTAGCCTTAGACCGTTTTGAAAATGAGGAGAAAGAGGCAGCAACTGCCGTCGTGGTGCTCGAAGGCGAGCTGGGGTGGGAATATTACCACTACAAAGCCAAACTGGAGGAGGTCCGGGAGGAAATCAAAAACATCAGCCTGGGCTTCCGGGACCGCTATTACAAAATCGGGCCGGCCATCCCCTACCGGCTAAAAGCCGTAGACCTGCGGCCCCGCTCCTTCGAATCGACGAAAGGGGTCCGGGAGAACATCAAAGATTTGCTGTTCCAGCAGGAAGGCATCAAGGAGATCAGCCACGCCTACCAGTATGCGAACGTGCAATTCGACAGCCTGAAAACGGAGTTCATCAACTACTTCCTCAAAGTGGCATTTTTGCAGTTGCAACTGCCGGCGCTAAAGGCTGGTGGGGAGCATCTGTACTATCTTCGCCTCAGTTCTTTCGTAGAAGGATTGGGCGGGCCAGAAATCGAATACCTTGTGGAACGCTATGAATCTTTATTGAAGCTTTTGGACTGGCCCTACGAAGTGGATGAAGAGCAGGGCGCCATTGAAATCAGAGCCTATGCGGTACCCGAATTGCTGCGCGGGGAGCAGGGTATACACCTGTTCTACACCCAGCACCGCAACCCCATACCGATACGATTAACCTTATCCATTGATACCAAGGCCGGGACACAGCAGCAAGACCTTCGTGTGGTACGGGTGTACAATCAGGGGCAGACCCTGACCGACCTGCGTACCGGTTTCTCCAACGCGGCCAACATCACGGCGGACGAATTTGCGCTGCTCGTCTACGCCGGGGTAGAACAGCCTCTGCGGCAAGCCATCAACCCATTCTAGAAGCCGCCTCTTTGCGGATAGCCTGCAAGGCCCGCTCGACAACGAGCGCCTCCTGCTCGTCTACTAATTGCATCGCCCGCTGTGCCAGTTGTTTGCCGTCCGCTGCGTTGTCGATATCCTGTGCCGCTATGGATATCAGGTTGACCGACTCTTCCCGGGCCAGCTTAATGATCTCCCAGAGTTGGGCGGAGACGTAGACTTGCTGCGTGATATTGTGCTCGTACTCCTGTTGTATAGCAAGCAACACCGACAGCCGCAAAGCACCGGCGTTCATGCCTTCTTTTCGCACCCGCAATAACAAGTTGGGGATAGTGATGCGCTCGCAGAACATAGACAAACGCTCGTAAGCCTGAAGCTTCAGCGGCAATGCATTCTTACCCTGCTCGCGTTGTTGCCGCAGCTGCTCCTGCTTGCTTTGGTGATCGAGGTAGGTTTTTAATACATAGTAAGCAGCTAGGAAGGTTAGTGCCCCGGGTATCGTCAACTTCAGTACTTCGAGTAGAAAATCCATGGTTCAATTCAGGTTTGCGCGCAAAGGTAGGTGAATGTGGGCATAATTTGCAATAGTATAAGGTGCCAAACAACCTTGCGCTGCTGCAAACCAAAAGGAAGGTGCGCCTGTTGTATTTTGTAAATTAGCCAAAGTGGCTATATTTGTTTCTCACAAGCTAAAAAAATCAAGGGATTAGTCCAATGAGCGAATCCACAACCATAACCAAGACCGCGAAAGAAGCCCCTATTAAGCTGACAGAAGGTGCCCTCAAAGCCCTACGCCAGATCAAAGCAGACCAGAACATCAG
The DNA here is from genome assembly GCA_009908745.1 of Bacteroidota bacterium. GTDB lineage: Bacteria > Bacteroidota > Bacteroidia > Chitinophagales > Saprospiraceae > Phaeodactylibacter. The sequence continues at coordinate 8,430 of JAAAOU010000453.1, read as the reverse complement.
CGACGAACACGGTCTGCGCATCGGCGTTAAGGGAGGCGGGTGCTCTGGATTTTCCTACATGCTAGGCTTTGATGCCCCCAAGGAAAACGATGAAGTGTACGACATTTCCGGCATCAAAGTGTTGATGCAAAAATCACACGGTATCTACCTACTTGGTATGGAAATCGACTGGGAAGAGGGCCTGAACAACCGGGGGTTTTCCTTCAATAACCCCAACGCGACGGACACCTGCGGCTGCGGCACTTCTTTCTCTGCGTAGTCGGTCAGCAGGTGATGAGCGCTGCGTAAGGGTAGCCACCCATTACACGAAGGAACACGAAGGTCGTTTTGGCAGCCCCAAAACCCATATACGACACGCTCCCATTCGTGCCCGTAGAGTCCCGACAAACTCAGCTTTGCGGAGAGGGGCGGATTGCCCTGAGTCAGCTGTTTGTTTTTCCCCATCAAATGTAGTCGGGTAGACCAAGTTCACATTCTTGCGCCCAAAAGTTTACCCCAGAAAAATATTAATTTTACCTTTACACTTTGCATTAACTGTTAACACAGCATTAATCAACCAATTTAGCTATCTATGAAAAAATTGTTACTTACTTTACTACCTGTGATGGCGCTGAGCTTCGTCCTCACAGCCCAAGACACCTTACTTGTTGAAGACTTTGACGGGGGAATTCCTGATACTTGGACAACCGAAGGTGACAATGGAGAGGTTTGGGTATGGTCTGAAGATGGTACGCCTGTAGAACTTTTATACCAAGGCACCCTCTACGAAGCTACATTTGCTGGCAACTCAGGGGCTATCGAATCCTCTACAGCAACCAACGGAGCTGCCCTTTTCAACTCTGATGCCTACGATAGTGCGGAAGAGGCTACCCCTGGTTCAGGGCCAATTCTCTCTCCCCACTATTCCACTTTGACTTCCCCGGTATTTGACTGCTCAGGTTACGAGACGGTGACCCTTAAGTTTAATCAGTACTACCGGAACTTCGATTCCGAAATCAGTTATGAAATCAGCGTGGACAGTGGTCAAACATGGTCTGCTGATACCCTGAGTGAGAAGGTGGTAACCAATCTTAGCACATCACCTTCTACCGTCGTAATTGAAGACATTACTGATGTAGCGGCGGGCGAAGAAACGGTACAAATCCGTTTCGTTTTTGCTGGAGATTACTACTTCTGGTTGGTTGATGATATTACCGTAGTCGGGGATATCACCAAAGAAGTGGGTGTTCCTGAATTCTTCTTCTTCTCTGCCCAAGACTATCAGCGGCCAGAGTTAACTCCTGCTGACACGATGTTCTTCCAGACTTCAGTAGCTAACTACAGTGCTGAACCGGTTGAAAACCTCGTCCTCCGAGCCCGTGTAATAAGGGATGAAGGGGACCAAATCGCTACCATATACGATGACAGTACGGTCGTCGAATCTTTCCCTGGGCTTACTGAAGACACAATAACACTGGATGGCTTTTTTGTGCCGAGCGTAGAGGACCTAGAGCTTGGTGAGTACACCCTTGTTTACGATGTATACCCTCAAGACCGAAATGATTATGATGATGTCAACAATCAGGCCGTTGAAGGATTCATCGTCGGTGGTTCGGCTTTCTCCAAAACTCGAGGTGCAATTACAAACCGTGGCTACGGCGGTCAGTTTGATTACGAGATAGGCAACGTTTTTGAAATTGGCACTGCCCCTGTCATGGGTGGCGATACCACTGGTTTTCTTGCCACTACGGTTACCACAGCTGTTTCTGTGAACCCTGCAGAGTCAATAGGTGGAGAAAACGTTACCGCTTTCCTTTACAAAGTCAACGATTTTGTCAGCCAAGATTGGAGCAACTTCCCTCCTACACCTAAAGACGATCCCGAAGAAGCAGGGGCAAGGTCTATAGGTTTTGCACAAATCGAGTTCCCGAATGAATACGAAAACGACGCCCCTGTCACCGGAGAACTTCTCGACTTAGCTACCGGAGAATCGGGTGTCATACTCGAGCCTAACTCACAATATATTTTGACGGTGAGTTATGTAGATGCGGCTAATGTAGCATTCCAAGCAGGTGACTCGCGTATCAACTACACGAACAACTTGGGCAGCATGCTATGGTTCCCTCCTGAAGAGAGTTGGTTCCTCAATTCTTTTGGTTCAACTGTAGACTTTATGCCCTTTATCGAGTTAGGCACAGAGCTGGTTATTGTGGACCAGGATGAAGTAGCGCTTCCTGAAGCTTCTATGAATATTTTCCCCAACCCTGTACGCTCTGGCGAAAACCTGAACGTAGCAATTGACTTGGAAACCCCTCAAGAAGCTGCTGTTATTTTAGCTCACATTGATGGACGCATTATCAGCAACCAAGAGTTGGACATGGTCCAAAAAGAAACCGTACAGCTTGAAACTCAAAACCTGGCTGCCGGTCAATACTTCGTACGTCTCAGCACGAACGAGGGTACCCGCACGCTGAAGTTCAGCGTAGTACGCTAATTTCTACCTAGAAGGAATAATGGTTTGGCGCTTTTGATGAAAAGCGCTGACCATCCTTGACAAAAAGCAAAGCCCGCTGGAAGCGAATTCCAGCGGGCTTTTGCATTTGGTTTAAGCCTGTTGGTTTGCTGTGTAGCAAACGCGACAGACAATTACATATTCTCGATGATCTCTGTTCCAAACTCCGAACACTTCAGCAAGGTAGCCCCTTCCATCAAGCGCTCAAAGTCGTAGGTCACGCGCTTCTTGGAGATCGCTCCTTCCACGCCTTTCACCACCAGCTTAGCGGCTTCGTTCCAACCCATGTAGCGCAGCATCATTTCGCCAGACAAGATGACAGAGCTTGGATTTACTTTGTCCATACCAGCGTACTTAGGAGCCGTACCGTGGGTGGCCTCAAAAATGGCGCGGCCCGTGGTGTAATTGATGTTAGCACCCGGTGCGATGCCGATACCGCCTACTTGTGCCGCTAAAGCGTCAGAAACGTAGTCTCCGTTCAGGTTAAGGGTGGCGATAACCGAATATTCAGCCGGGCGGGTCAGTATCTGCTGCAAGAAAGCGTCCGCGATGGAGTCCTTAACCAGCAGTGCCCCTTTGTCGAGTGCTTCTTGCTGCGCTTTGTTGGCGACCTCCTTGCCTTTTTCCGCTACCAGACGATCGTACTGCGCCCAGGTCCACACCTTGTCGCCATACTCGCGCTCGGCCAGTTCGTAGCCCCAATCTTTGAATTTACCCTCCGTAAACTTCATGATGTTGCCTTTGTGTACCAAGGTTACAGATGGCAATCCTTGATCCAGCGCGTAGTCGATAGCTGAACGGACCAAACGCTCCGTGCCCTCTACGGAAACCGGCTTGACACCTAGGGAAACGGTGTCCGGAAAGCGGATTTGCGTCACGCCCATTTCGTCGATCAGGAACTTTTTCACCTTCTCAACTTCTTCGGTGCCGTTGAGGTATTCAATACCGGCGTAGATGTCTTCCGTATTTTCCCGGAAGATGACCATGTCTATAGCCCCCGGGTTTTTGACCGGGGAAGGAACGCCTTCAAACCAACGCACCGGGCGCACGCAGGCAAAGAGGTCCAATTTTTGGCGCAACGCTACATTGAGCGAGCGAATCCCCCCGCCTACTGGGGTGGTCAGCGGCCCTTTGATCGCCAAGAGATATTCTTTGATCGCATCCAGTGTGGCTTGCGGCAGCCACTCGCCAGTCTCGTCAAAGGCTTTTTGGCCCGCCAGTACTTCCGTCCAGTGCATCTTGCGCTCCCCACCGTAAGCCTTCTCTACCGCCGCGTCGAATACACGCTGTGCAGCTGCCCAAATATCCGGGCCGATGCCGTCCCCTTCAATGAAAGGGACAATAGGGTCATTTGGCACATTCAGGGTTCCATTCTCGATTGTTACTTTAGTTCCACTCATTTTATGACTTCGTTGTTTTTTCGGTGACTGCGGAGCGTAAAGGCCCCGCGAAAAAAGGATGTTTGATATCCTATAGTAGCATCTCTCAGAGGCTTTTCAAACCGTCCAAAGGTAATCAATTATGCCTGTATTCCCTTATCGGGCCAGCGAATTCTGCCTTTGGGCCAAGCCCCGGGTCAATCCACTTCGATTACGAACATGGACCAGGCCGCTCCCGTTGAAAAGGCGAAATAAAAAAGAAACATAGAAGATGAGTGTATCAGAGATTCAAGAGGATGTATTGGAGAAAATCACCTACGGGTTCTACATCGTAACGACCCGTGTGGGAAGCGAAGAACTCTCTACCCGCCACAAAGACTATATCGCCGCGGGTACGGTAAGTTGGCTGATGCAGAGCAGTTTCGAGCCGCCTATGGTTACCGTAGCCATCCAAAAAGACAGCGACCTCAACGAAACGATCGGCAGGTCCAAAGTTTTCGCCGTAAACATACTAGGCAAAGAAGATCAACCGCTGATCAATGACTTCGCTGGCGACAGTGAGATCGACAAAACCCACATCAACGGGCACAAGTACTTAAACGGCTTGAAAACCGGCTCCCCCATTTTGGAAAGAGGGTTGGGCTATTTGGAATGTGAGGTAGAAGAGATCGTCGATACCCAAGGCGACCACGTGCTCTTTATTGGCAAAATCGTCAATAACGAGCTGAAGGAGCCCAGCTACCAGCCCCTGCACGAATGGGAAACAGGCAAACACTACGGTGGCTTTAGTGGGTCCTAAAAGATAGTACCTAGAAAATCAACTACTCCGGGCCGCCAGCGCTTTTCCCCTAGCGCTTTCACCATCAGCGCGGCTTCTATATGCCGCTGTGCCACACCTAGCGTCGTATGACTGCTAATGATGAGCCAGCGGCATATGTTATTGACTGCACTGAAGCCATTCTTGAGGTACAGCTCTGGTTCAGCGGCCATCAACACGATAAAGTCAATGCTGTTTTTTTGCCCCAGCAAAGCCAGCTCAGACAACAGCCGGGAGCCGATGTGCCGATGTTGCCGTTCTCTTTCCACACAAAGGTCAGCTACCCCAAAAATACGCAGCAACTGGCCAGCGTTGTTGATGGTACGGTGTTCTACCGCCATATGGGCGATGAGCTGCCCATTTTCCCAGCCTAAATACCTAAAATCAGGCTGTTGCTTGTAGTAAGTTCGGTCTGGATAAACAGAAAACACCTCGCCCAGCAACTGCTGTATAGCTTCTTCATCATCAACGGTGAGCTGAAACTCCTCCACGCGCTTGAAGTCAATATTGGTTTTAGTAGTACTCACTCAGCAAATTCTTAATTTCCTTTTCTTCGATTCGCCGCCGCAGGTTCCCATCTACGGCTAGGGATATCAGGCCTGTTTCTTCCGATACCACAAAAGCAGCAACATTCGCCCGCTCCGTAATGCCCACTGCCGCCCGGTGCCTCAGCCCCGCCCCGCTAGGCAGGTTAGGGTTTTCAGAAACTGGCAGTACGCAGCTCGCCGATTTGATCAAGCCGTCGCTGACTAGCACCGCCCCATCGTGCAGCGGGCTATACTTGTTGAAGATGCTTTCCAGCAATGGCTCGCTGATTTCCGCATCCATATCCACTCCACTGCTAACGAGGCCTTCCAGCTTTAAATTGCCGCAAAGGACGATAAGGGCGCCGGTTTTGCGTTTGCTCATGCGCAACAACGCCGAACGGATAGCCCGCTGTTGCCGGGCTTTCTCCTCCGTGTTTTCCAAATTGCGGTCGAGCATACGGCCGAAAAAAGTGGACCGCTGCCGCAGGGTAGTATTGCCCAAAAACAAGAGGAACCGCCTGACTTCAGGCTGAAAGATGATGATGATGACAATAACCCCCACGCTGACAAACTGATCGAGCACGGCGGAGAGCAGGTCCATTTCCAATTGATTGACCAGCCACCACACTACATAAAGGGTCAGTACGCCAATAAAAATATTAAACGCGATGTTGCCGCGCAGCAACTTGTAGATCTGGTACATCAAATACCCTACTATGAGAATATCCAATACATCCCAGATACGAACCGGCAGGAAGCCAATGTCAAAAAGGTACAGCATTATTGGTTCGTCGCTTCTACATTCACGGGCGTTTGGGTGTGGTAAAACATAAACGCCAATAAGTCCGCTCCTTCCTCGATGCGCTTAGCGGTAGGCACCCCTGCCCCGTGGCCAGCACGTTCCTCAATACGGATCAACACCGGGTCTTCTCCATTTTGGTGCTGCTGCAAAGTAGCCGCAAATTTAAACGAGTGCGCCGGCACCACCCGGTCATCGTGATCGGCGGTGGTGATAAGCGTAGCCGGGTAGGCGTCCTCGCTGATATTGTGCAGGGGCGAATAAGCGTACAAATAGTCAAAATCCTCGCGCTTGTCCGACCGCCCATAATCACTGGCCCAGGCCCAACCGATGGTAAACTTGTGGTAGCGCAGCATATCCAATACGCCGACTGCGGGCATGGCAACCGCGTACAGGTCAGGCCGCTGCGTCATACAGGCACCGACCAGCAAGCCGCCGTTGGACCGCCCGTAGATCGCCAGCTTTTCCGTTGAAGTGTACTTTTTGGCGATCAGGTACTCCGCCGCCGCTTGGAAGTCGTCGAAAACATTCTGCTTGTTGTGCTTGGTGCCTGCTTTGTGCCAACGCTCGCCGAATTCCCCGCCACCCCGGATATTGGCCACTGCGCAAATGCCGCCGTTCTCCAGCACAAGCGGAAATAGCATGTTGCGGGTGCGGTTGAAGGCCGGGGTTACGGAAATATTAAAGCCGCCATACCCGTAGAGCAAAGCCGGGCTGTTGCCATCTAGTTTTACCCCTTTCTTGTGGATGATGAACATGGGCACCTCCGTGCCGTCGTAACTTTCAAAGGCCACCTGCTTGACTTCGTAGTATTCCGAGTCGAAATTAAGCTGCGGGCTGCGGTACGGCAACAGGCTTTCCGCCTCCAAGTCCAGCCGGTAAATCGTGGTGGGCATCAAGAAATTGGTATAAGCGATGAAAGCTTCCTGCTCGCCCTGCTTGCCATTGACATCTAGTACCGTCCCCATATCGGGCAAGACCAGACGTTTCTGCAGATTGCCATCCATACTATAAAGGCTGAGGGTGCTGTAAGCGTTCTGCAGATAATGGGCGACAATGGCATTGCCCACCAATTCTACGCTCTGCAAACGGTTTTCCAATTCCGGTAAGACCTCTCGCCAGTAACGCTCTTCCGGCCGGCGTACATCCACCCGGATGAGCCGCTGATTGGGGGCGCCGCGGTTGGTCAACAGGTACAAGGCCTTGCCGTCACTCCCCGCTAGCGTGAAATCAGCGTCAAATGATTCAACGATAGGCGTAAACAAGCCATCTTCGTCCAACGGCCGGAAATACAACGCGTTGCCACTTGTGCCCTCCGACTGGCTAAGCACCAAGAAACGCTCGTCTTCGGTCGTCCAAGCGTATACATTGCGTTGCGGATGGCCATGGTCGGCAAATACCAGCTCATCCTCGGATTGGTCCGTGCCCACTCGGTGGTAGTAAACTTGGTGGAACTGATTGCTGCCCGACAAAGCGTCGTCTTCCTTGGGTTTGGGATAGCGAGAGTAAAAAAAGCCACTACGGTACCAAGCGATATTGGAAAACTTGACCCAGCGGATCGTATCGTCCAGCATGCGCTCCTGCTCCATATCCTTGATCATTATCGTCTTCCAGTCCGAGCCCGCATCCGAGCGCTGAAAAGCCAGCAGGCTGCCGTCCTGGGAAAAAGCGTAATTCCCAACAGAGGAGGTGCCGTCTTCTGAAAAAGTATTGGGGTCAAGGACCGGCTGTGGTTCGCCTTCTAGCTTATCAAGGCGGTATAGCACAGGCTGCGGCTGCAAGCCATCATTCTTAAAATAGTAATAGTAACCGCCCGCTTTTCTGGGGGTGTCGTACCGCTCATAGTCCCAAATTTCCTGCAACCGCTGCTTGATGGCTGCCCGCCCGGGCAATTGAGCTAAGTATTGCGCCGTGACGTCCTGCTGCTGCTCTACCCAACGCGCTGTAGGTGCCGAGCGGTCATCTTCCAACCAGCGGTAAGGGTCAGCAACAGCGATATTGAAGTAGGTGTCGCGTACGCTTGTATCTTGGAAGGTCTCTGGATAGCTGACTGGAATGGCCCCAAAGTCCCCCCCCTGCCCGCGCTTCGGGTCTTGTTGGCACCCCCACAGTACAAGTGAGGCTAGCAAACAGAAGGTAAATTTTCTCATATCCTGCTTTTTGTTTTGATTTCTTGCGGTTGATGCAACTCTGTTCGACTTGCACCGTATTGCTATAAACAGTAGATTCGTTGATATGGGCTCCTCCCTGAAAGGCACTATGCTTTCTTAGGGCACCTTCCCAAAACTGACGTTAAAATGCAAAATAATACATTTTTTACCGCCTTTTCTGCCGTATTCCTGCTGATCCTTCCATTTTCGGTCTTCTCACAGCGGCCGGAAATCCGTTTTGACCCCGATGGACGGGCTATCATCGTC
>JAAAOU010000126.1 GCA_009908745.1 Bacteroidota bacterium | reverse complement strand
GCTGCCAGATCAAGACGGCTTTGAGCTAGCCCGCCGTATCCGACGCCGCAGCCCTGAGCAGCCGCTTATTTTCCTGACCGCCCGTAGCCTCAAGGCAGACCGCCTGCGCGGCTTTGACCTGGGCGCGGATGATTACCTCGTCAAACCAGTGGATGAGGAAGAACTCGTTGCTCGAATCGAAGCCATACTGCGCCGGGTGAAACCTACGCCTAAGACCTCAACCTACACCATCGGCCGTTATCACTTTGATTCCCAAAACCAATGGTTGTCGCTACATGGGGACCGCCGGCAGCTCACCGAGCGGGAAGCCCATCTGCTTACTCTGCTTTGCGAGCGGGAAGGGCGATTGCTCTCCCGGGAACAAGTCCTTAAAGAACTGTGGAACCAGAATGACTACTTCACCCGCCGCAGCATGGATGTCTTCATTTCGCGCTTGCGCAAATACCTGTCCAAGGATGAGCGCGTGGAAATTCAAAATGTGTACGGCAGTGGTTTTATTTTAAAAGTGAAGTAGCATCATTAGGTACTTTTGTGCCCTTTGAACCGCTCCCAGTGCAATAGCCCCCGGTCTGCAGCGTCTTGTGCAGCGTGGCGGTAGTTCTGCACGAGCTTCATATCCACCCCGGTGTCCTGAATAAAACGCTTGATGCGCCTGGCACGCCGTATGGAGCGGACATCGCGGATGTAGATGGCTTTGACCCGGTCTGGATAAGCCCGGGCAACGGCTTCGTAGATATAAGGGTCTTGCTCGCCGCTGTCCCCAATCAAGACGAAAGGCAGGTGCGGGTAAGTTTCGAGTATGCGGATGATACTGCTGTGCTTGTGCCCCAAGTAATGCTCCGGCCGCTCTTGGTAAGGCAGGCCGAAGTCGCGCAGCAGGATAGGCCCAGCGGGCAAGTTGTTGATTTGGAGGAACTCTTCCAGTAAGTCGTACAAATTCCAAGGGCTGTTGGAGACGTAAAATACCGGGTTGACCGGCTCGTTGGCCAAACCGCAGCGCAGTGCCTGGAAAAAAGCGGCGGCCTGCCCGAAGGACTGACGCAGGTCGGCGCTCTTGAGCAAGGTATGGTACAGTACGCGCAGCTTCAGCAAAGAAGTCACATCCGTTTTGAGTATGGTGTCGTCGACGTCGCTGATGAAGCCGAACGTCGCCTCTTTGCCGGGTACGATGACCTTTCCGGTGGCCTGCACATCCATTTTCCGCCTAGGGGTCTCCGTAAGTCGCAAGTGTACTTGATGCCACTGATCTTGGCCATTGGACAGCGGGCGGGATAACGTTTTTTGCAGGAAAAAGTACCCTTCCTCATCGGTCTGTACGGGGAAATACTCGCCGTTGATATGGATATGCACGGTAGCGCCCCTGACTTCCCGGCTGTTGAACCGCTTGTAGTTGTTCAGCAGTGCCCGCCAAGTCGAATTGACTTCGCTCTTGACGATTCGCCGGTCTTTGATTACCCGGCCCCGCAGTACGACCCGTTGTCCGTGCCCGTAGCCTTTGTAAGGCGCGATGAGGATCGGCCAATTGGGTTTGTAGCCCAGCCATTCCTTGAGGGTGCGGCTGAGCCGGTTGGCCATTCGGTCTAGCTTACGCAAAAATTTGAGCATGGAAGCTGAGTTAGAGCCGTAAAATAAGAAACTTCAGCTAACAATCAAGGGGGATACTTGCAGCCCCTTCAGCCCATTGGCCCCGTTGCCGAGCACACGGACGGTTCCGGGGGTGCGTGTTGCTAGCTGCTGAACGAGCAAGCGGCGCAGGTCCCGTTGGGGCTGCTCGGTCTCCAGCCACAGTATGGTGTTCACATGGCTGGGCTCGTCCGATAGGGCGTAAACCCGTGCCCAGAACGCCCATTCCCAAGTAGGGGGAATATGGCTCAACAACCAAGGTTCCGTCCAGCGGAAAAGCAGTTTACGGTGGTAGTACTGCCCGATGGCGTCTATGCCGGTCAGGGTGTCGGCCATTTTCTTGGAAATGGTGGTGGCCAGCCAATCGGGTTCGGCGGCGACCTGGTCAAAAGGGTTCTCGGTTTGCCAGTCTTGCCGCCGCCGGTAATTCTTGACCTCAAAGAAGTAAAGCTGGCCCGCGTGCAAGCCGATGAAGTCCATGCCGCTTAATCCCATGCCGCTCAAGCCTTGGTAAAAGCGGTGCTTATCATAGGCTTTGACGTGCCAGCTGTCGTCGAAGCGGAACTCAAGGCCGCTCTCTTGGTAGATCATGAATAAATCAGGTCAATGTGTAGACAAGCTATAAAATTGCTATCTTAAACGCAAAAAAAATGGCAGGAGCCGGGCGCTTAACTTTTTGCCCCGGCCAGTCCAGCTATCAATGGAAGAGCAAACCGACCGCCTACTGACCGAAACGAGTATTCAGCTGCTGCTGGAAGCCCCCTTCTATGCCCATCTGCTGAGCGGCTTGGTCAAGCACGTCGGTGTGACCGTCCCTACTGTAGCGGTGGGTTTGTACCAGCAAGAGCAGCTGGTCCTGCACGTCAACCCGGCGTTTTGGAACCAATTGCCTTCCTCCGAACAACGGCAGGGCGTGCTGCAACACGAGCTTTTGCACATCGTCTTTGGGCATCTGTTCTTAGGTGATACGTACCCGCACCGGCAAATTTTCAATATCGCGGCCGACTTGGTCGTCAACCAGTACATCGACAAAGCGCACTTGCCCGAGGGAGCGCTGCGGCTGGACCGTTTTTCGGATTTGCAGCTGGAAGCCAAGCGGGAGGTCGGCTATTATTATCAAGTGCTGCTTGGTCTACACCGCCGTGGTGGCAAAAGAGCAGACGCACAATTGCTAAAAGAATGGCTGAATGGCGGAGCGGAGCAAGCCTTGGATCAGCACCAATTATGGTCCGGTGTGCAGCGGCTTTCCCGGGCTGAGCAGGGGAACCTCAGGCAGAATGTCGAGCAGGTGGTGCAGGCGGTTTGCCAGAGGGTAGGGGAACACGGTATTGGACTGCTGCCCTCGGGCTTGAAAACGCATTTACAAGGACTGACAGATAAGCCCCGGACGCTCGATTGGCGGCGCGTCTTGCGCTTGTTTGCGGCAAGCAGTACGGTCACTACGGTACGGAATACGGTCCGTCGCCCTTCCCGCCGGTATGGGACCTTGCCGGGCAGCAAAGTGGAGCCACAGCAAAAAATACTGGTGGCGATTGATACCTCGGGCAGTGTCGCCGACGCTGATCTCAACCGGTTTTTTGAAGAAATTCATCAGCTCTGGCGGCAGCGGGTTGAGATCAAAGTACTGGAATGCGATGTTTCCATCAAGCGGGTTTACGATTACCGGGGCCAGCCGCAGCAGCAGGTAGAAGGCCGGGGAGGGACTTCCTTCGACCCGCCGATACAATACGCCAATTCTAACTACCGGCCGGATGCACTCGTTTACTTCACGGATGGGCGTGGCCGGCCGCCCCGCTACGGTAGCCGCTGTCCAGTGCTTTGGCTGATAACGCCCGGTGGCATAGCAGCCAAAGACAATACTTGGCATGAATTGCCCGGGCAGGTGGTGAAAATGCCTGTTTTAGATGGCATCTAATGGTGAAAACCGGGTAAAGGACACGTTTTTTGCCCGAGGTGTAAACTACAAAAACGCGAAATCATGCGAGCATCTTCTTTCCAATATACCTACTACGGCTCCCGGGCCCACGCGGGCGAAGTATCTACTTTCCTGCGCCATACCCTATCTGCCAACCTACGCCTGGAAGCGGAGGGCCAACGCAAGACGCCCATTTGCATCTGGGGCCGGCACGGTATTGGCAAGACAGAGATGGTACAAGACTTGGCCAGTGAGCTGGGCTACGACTTTCGCTATATCGCACCGGCTCAGTTTGAGGAGATGGGTGACCTGCTGGGCATGCCAGCAATAGAAGGGAAACAGACGGTCTTTCGCGCCCCGGCTTGGGTGCCGGATACCGAGGGCCCAGGGATACTGCTCATCGACGATGTCAACCGGGCGGACCTGCGCATACTACGGGGCCTGATGCAGCTGTTGCAGAACTACGAGCTTGTCAGTTGGGCCTTGCCGCCGAAGTGGCAGATTGTGCTTACCGCCAATCCCGATGGGGGCGACTACGCGGTAACCCCGATGGACGACGCCATGCTCACCCGCATGATGCATATCACAATGGAGTTTGATGCGAAAGCATGGGCACGCTGGGCAAGCCGGAGTGGGGTGGATGCTCGCGGTATCGGCTTTGTGCTGACTTACCCGGAGGTGGTCAGCGGGAAGCGGACGACGGCCCGCTCGCTGGTACAGTTTTTTGACGCCATAGTGGATATCCCGGATTTGCGTAAGCAACTGCCCTTGGTACGCCATTTGGGTAATGCCTGCTTGGATGAGGAGACCGTTGCGGCCTTCGTGGCTTATGTGCAGCAAGACCTCAAGCAGCTGATTGCACCCGAAGATATTTGCCACACGGCCGACTTCCCGTCCATACGCGACCGGCTCAGTGCCATGGTTGACGGAGACACGTTGCGGGTGGATATTCTGGCGACCATCGTTACCCGCCTAGTGCATTACCTGACGGAAAAAGTAGAGCATCTAGATGAGCAGGCGCTGGCAAACATTAAGGCGTTTCTGCTGCTCGACTTCCTACCCAACGACCTGCGGCTAATGATGGCACAGGAGCTCAGTGCAGCCGACCGTGCCCCCCTGCAACCGTTGCTGTCGGACCCGGAGGTCGCGCTGCTGATATTGGATGGGATGTAAAACAGACTGCTTCCCAAAAATCCCGTATCTTACCGCAAAAACAGCATGCAGGCCCGCTTACTTGATGTCGATACCGCACTGCTTAGTCCGCACACCGTCGTCCGCCGTTTCCGGGAAGGGGATGGTGAGGCGTTGTACAATCAGGTGCAAGACAATTACAACCGCTTGTACGATGATTTCCCCTCGCTCATTCAGGCCATCAGCAGCAAGGAAGAAGGCGAATTTTTCGTGCGCCGCCGGCTGGCCGACTGGCAGTTGCAGCAGGGATACTGTTTCGGTATTTGGCACAGCAAGGAAACCCAGCTCATCGGCATGCTATACTTCACCAATATTGACTGGGCGGTACCTAAAGCAAGGGTTTGCTTCTTCATTGACCGCAACCATAGCGAGCAGGGCTTGATGACCGAAAGTATGCTGGCCGGGCTCGACTTTGTGTTTCGGCAATTGGAGATTGAGAAGCTGGAACTGCGGACTAGCATGGAGAATGTGGCCGCTCAGCGGCTGGCCCGCAAATGCGATTTCCGCCGGGAGGGCGACCTGCGGGGCGACTTCCGCCGGCCGAGCGGGGAAATTATCGACCGGATGCAGTTTGGTTTGACTCGCGCTGAGTACTTGGGGATTTGATTCCGGTTGGGCAACAATACTAATCTACATGAAACGATCCTATCTTATCATCAGCTATCTGGCCGTATTGTTGGCCGCCTGCAATCCATCTGCTCCGGAGTGGGCACCTTACCCGGAGGAAAAGCCCAACGACTGGTTTTACCGGCAGCGGGCGTATCCGCATGGAGAAGTAGACCGGCAGCAATTTCACACAGCGGCAAAGGCCCAACGGCGGGCAGAACGACAGGTGCATCGGCGCAGCCCCAGTGCGCAGTGGTTGTTCCAAGGCCCAATGAACGTAGGCGGGCGGATCGCCGCGCTTGATGTCCATCCGCAGTATCCGGACACTATCTATGTAGGTGCCGCTTCGGGGGGCGTGTTCCGCTCCTACGACCGGGGGGAGACGTTTGAATCCCTCTTCGACGAGCAATTGACGCTGGCGGTGGGGGACTTGGATATTGCGCCTTCCGACCCGAATACGATTTACGTTGGAACCGGAGAAGCTAATGCCGGGGCAGGCACCCTGGCCTACGATGGATTTGGCGTTTACAAAAGTACAGACGGGGGCGACAATTGGCAGCACCTAGGGCTGGAAGAAAGCGGCAGCGTCGGCCGGATAGAAGTCCACCCGCAGGATGCAGACCGGGTGTATGTAGCGGCAATGGGCTTTCTTTTTGAACCCAACGCGACGCGTGGCCTGTACCGCACCACGGATGGCGGGGCGAGCTGGGAGCAGGTGCTTTACCTGAACGACTCCACGGGTGTGGTGGATGTCGTGCTGCACCCGGAGCATCCGGACACCCTCTACGCGGCGGCTTGGGAACGCAAGCGGCGGCCGGGCAACTACTACTACGGCGGGGAAAGCTCGGGCATTTACCGCTCTTACGATGGTGGGGATAGCTGGGAGCGGTTGGAGCAGGGCTTACCGCAGGGCGAAGCCGGCCGCATTGGTTTGGCGCTATGCCCTTCGGCACCGGAGACCATCTACGCGCAGTACATTGATCCTATCGGTCACTTGATGGAAGTGTACCGTACCGAGGACGGGGGCGGTAGTTGGGAAGTTGCGGGCTCTAGTGGCATCAACAGCCCCGGTTTCATGTGGTGGTTCGGGCGCATATTTGCCCATCCTGCCAATACCGAGACCGTCTACCTGCACAATATCGCCTTGTTCCGCACAGAGAACGGGGGTGAAACTTGGACGACCGTATCCAATGGCGTACACGTCGATCAGCACGACATGTACATCGACCCTAATAACCCCGATTATATTGTACTCGGCAACGATGGGGGATTGTACGTTTCGGAAAACGGGGCTGAAAGCTGGACCCACCGTAAAAGCCTGCCGATTACCCAGTTTTATACCTGCGAGGTGGATGAAAGCGACCCCCTGCGGCGGTACGGCGGTACGCAGGATAACGGCACGCAGCGCAGCCCCGGCGGCTTGATCGATGATTGGGAGAGGATTTGGTTGGGGGACGGTTTCCGTTGCCTGGTAGACCCGCTGGACAACGACTACGTTTATGTTTCTTCTCAACGGGGTATCCTCCGCCGGTCGACACAAGGAGGCTCGAATTTCCAGTGGTCACTTTCTGGTATTCCTAACTCCGAGGAGCGCAACTGGAGCACGCCCTATGAATTCAACCCACAGAACCCCCGCAGCTTATACTACGGGGCGCAGCATTTGTACAAGAGTACCAACCGGGCTGGTTTCTGGACGCCCATCAGCGGTGACCTGACCGGCCCGGAGGCCCCTGGCAATTTGACATACGGGACTATAACCAGTATTGCTGTTTCCCCCGTCGATACGCAAGTCATCTGGGTGGGGACGGACAACGGACTGGTCTGGAAAACAGCGGACGAAGGGGGCGAATGGACCGCAGTCAACACCGGTTTGCCCAACCGCTGGGTAACCCGCTTGGCCGCGGACCCTGCGGATGCGGAAACCGCGTACGTCACCTTCTCTGGCTACCGGCTGAATGAATACCTGCCCCATGTTTTCAAAACTACCGATGGCGGTGCTAGCTGGCGGGATATTTCCAACGGCTTGCCGGAAGTGCCGGTTAACGAATTGATCATCGACCCGGATGCGCCAAGCCATTTGTACCTGACGAACGATGTCGGGGTGTTTGTGAGTTATAATGCGGGGAATACTTGGTCTGCCTTGGGGCATGGGCTGCCGCCCGTGGTGGTGAGTGATCTGCGGTTGCACAGCCCTTCGCAGGAGCTGTACGCGGGTACCTACGGCCGGGGCATGTACAGTTTGCCTCTAGCGCAAGTACCAGGAGCCGCCGAGGGGGTCAGCGGGCAGGTGTTCCGTATGGATAGCGTGGGTATACCGGGTGTCAACCTTGGCTTGCAAGGGGGGAATTTACCCTTCACTAGCGATGGGGAAGGCGAATTTACACTGTCGGGTTTGGCGGCAGGCGAGGATTACGTGCTGCGGCCGGAGCGGGCGGGCGCTGCGGCGGATGGCGTGTCTACGGCGGATTTGATCTTGGTATTGCGGCATATTCTAGGCTTAGCCCCTTTCCAGAGTCCTTACCAATACATTGCGGCGGATGCCAATAATTCTGGTTCAGTGACGACCTTGGATATGATAGCGATGCGCAAAATCGTGTTGGGCATCGATACGGCTTTTGCCAATACGGCAGCTTGGCGCTTTGTACCGGCTGATCATGCTTTCCCGTCAACGGTCAACCCACTGGAAGGCGGCTTTCCGGAGGAGCGGGTACTGCCCGCTTTGCCACTGACTGGTGCAACGCAGCAAAACTTTGTGGGCATCAAGGTCGGGGATTTGAACTTGAATGCGGGTTTGTAAGCATTGTGCACGACAACAAGGCTAAGCCAACAAACCCAGCCGCATACTCAGCACCGGTATGTTGCTGCGTTGTACAACCCGTTCAGCGATACTGGGCACAAAAAGCTGTCGCAGTTCTGAGCGGCCGTGCGTGCCGATGGCGATCATGCCGACCGGTTGTTCGTCCATAAATTCAGCCAAGCCTTCTTCTACGGAGGGGGCGTCAACGGTATGTCGGGTATACGCTATACCCTCTTCGTCAAATATTTTCACTTCGTTGAGGTACTTCAGGTCATTATCAGGGTCTTGGAAGTCGTAGTCGGTACGGATCAGCAGCAGGTGGAGGTGGGCGTCGAGTACGCTTGCGAGCTGGCTGATGTTGCGGAAAATGGCATCGGATACTTCCCGGAAGTTAGAGACAAAAAGCATGTCCGTAATAGGCTCGAGTACGGGCTGTTTGATGACGAGCACCGGGACTTTGGCATTTCTCAGAATGTACAGCGCATTACTGCCCATCAGCCTTTCCTTGAATCCTTTTTTACCGTGGGTGCCCATGACGATGAAATCATAGTGGTGACCTTCCAGCTCATTGAATACCGCTGTGCGTTCAGAGCTGAGCACCAAGGAGCGATCGGCTTTTACCCCCTGAGTAGTCGCTTGGTGCACCCATTCGTTGAGTGCCCCTCTAGCCCGGCCGATGGCGTGGGCAGTCTCTGGGTATTGCTTTTCCTGTTCTTTGGATAGCGCGACCCAGTCCACGGGAGTAGGCTCGAGGTGCATGAAGCAAAGTTCCGCCTCTGCCTTCTTGGCCAACTGTATGGCAAATGCAGCGGCGGCATTAGCGGGGTACGAAAAATCGGTGGGGACGAGTATCTTTTTCATATTCGTTGGTTTTTGCCTTTATAATGAAGGGCGGACAGCAGGGCCTAAGAAAAACTTGCTGCCGCCTCCTGTTTGTCCGTTTCATACAATCGGCAATGGTCAGGTGTGCCGATATTGTAGGGGTCAGCAGTACCCTTGGCAACGTATTCTTTTAGTAGGTGTGATCCCTACCTTGTATAACCCTCAAACCAATCGGAGGCTGTGTGCTCCGGATATGAAAACATCGGTTGTCTGTTACGGAAGCACGCCGTCTCCATTTTGTTAGGCAGTCACAATCTGCCCTTCACTGAACCGCTCTTTGATCAGCTGTTTCAGCTTTTTGCGGGCGAAGAATATGCGGCTTTTAACCGTGCCTATCGGCAAGGCCATGTGTGCTGCGATCTCTTTGTACTCGAACCCTTGATAGAACATTAAGAATGGTATACGGTAAATAGGGGATAGCTCGCTAATAGCGGCTTGGTATTCTTCCAACCGGATATTCATTTCGCCTTGGTTGGCTACCGTATTTTGCTGCTCGAGCATAAAGAGGAAGCTTTCGATAGGCTCGTTGATGTGCCGGCGCCGTTTGTTCTTACGGTACTGATTGATAAAGGTGTTTCGCATGATGGCAGCACACCAGCTCTTGAAATTGGTGCCTACTTTGAATTTGTCGCGGTGTTTGTAGGCGCGCAGGACGGTCTCCTGTACCAGGTCCTTGGCATCCTCTTGGTTTTTGGTCAGTCGGATAGCAAAGGTGAATAGTACGCCTTTGATCCGCGCAAGTTCTTCGTTAAATGCCTTAATAGACATTTTCGGTTGATTGGGAGTGGTCATGATGATTCAGTTTTAGGGCTTATATAACGGTCTTCAGAAGTAGGGTTGCCTCCTCAGACTGCTTTCAGGCTTAAGTTGCTGCTATGGAGTGAATTAGTCAATGATTTATATCAATAGTTTAGCCCTTGCTGACCAATTGGAAGATGAATTTATTTCACGCCCAAAACTTCCACCAGCTCGCCGCTTTCACCTCCGCTTGATCCTCTTCGCTCAGCAAAGGTTTCACCCGCCGCAGTATGGAGCTTTTGGAGGTCACGCCGCTGCTGCGGTCTACCAGCTCCCCGTCTTTGAAGTAGAGTATAGTCGGGAGGCTGCGTACTTTGTACTGCTTGACGATCTTCTGGTTTTTGTCCGCATCCAGCTTGACGAAGCGGGCTTTGCCTTCCAAGGCATCGGCGGCGGCGGCGAATTGGGGGGCGAGGGCATGACAGGGGCCGCACCAGTCTGCCCATACGTCGACGACAACGGGCTTGTCGTGGCGGAGTACGGCGGTGCGGAAGTTCTTCTTGTTGATTTGTCGTGGCATAAGTCGCGTCGTTTTGAGCAAAAGTAAGGAGCTAGGAATAGCCGTTCAGTGATTTTCGGCACAGTGGGAGGGGAAGCTTTCGCAAAATGGCTACATTACGAGCTGACCAATTATAATGTCATATGCCGAGACGAAAACTGCCGGACGAGCTGAAAGCCGCGATTTCCAAACTGCCCAGCAAGGAGAAAGACAAACTGCTGTTCCGCCTAATCCCCAAGGATGAAGCCCTGATGCAAAAGCTGGCTTTCCAGTTGCTGGAGGATACGGGCAGCAAGGAAGAACGCCGGGCCGAGCTAAGGGAGGAAATCGAGCATTTGTTAAACCGGGTGGCTACTCATTTCTACTCGCCGGGCTACTTGTTGCTGGATTTGCGGGCGGTGAGTGGCGCCATCACCCGGCATGTAAAGACTACCAAAGACAAGTACGGCGAGATTGAGCTAAATTTCTTCATGCTCAATTACGCACTGGAAATGATGGGCGACGAGGTCAAGCCCTTCTCTGCCCGCCGCAGCCGCACCTTCAACACCTACGTCATCAAACGGGCGATCAAATTGCAGAAGCTGCTCGGCAAGTTACACGAGGACTACCGCTTAGACTTCGAGGCGGACATGAAAACGCTGGCTACTTTCCTGCGCGCCGACCCGCAGTTGATGGAGAAAGCGAAACAACTGGGGTTGGATGTGGAGGCGCTGGGGGATGGTGTTATTCCGGACTGATGCCGTTTTTCAATACAGCACCCGGAACCAAATCGTCGGCTCAATCTGCTTCAGCTCCTCCAGCAGCTCCTCCTTGTACGCTTGGTCGACATCCGTGATCACGTAGCCGATTTGCTCGTTGGTCTTGAGGTATTGCCCGAGGATGTTGATCTCGTGCTTAGCCAGTATTTGGTCGATCTGTGCCAGCACCTTAGGCACATTGTGGTGGATGTGCAGCAGGCGGTGGGCGTCTTTCACGGCTGAAAGTTGCACATTCGGGAAGTTGACGCTGCCGTTGGTGCTGCCGGTATTGATGTACTGTATGATCTTGTTGGGTACAAAGTTGCCAATATTTTCCTGCGCCTCCGCCGTGGAGCCGCCGATGTGGGGCGTGAGGATGGTATTGGGCAAACCTTGCAGCGGCGACTCGAAGGGCTCGTCGTTGCTCTTAGGCTCCTTGGGGTAGACGTCGACGGCGCAGCCCTTTAGCTTGCCCGACTGTACCGCATCGCGCAGGGCTTCCAGGTCCACTACTTTGCCTCGGGCGAGGTTGATGAAGATGGCCCCGTCTTTCATTTTGGCGAATTGCTCGGCCCCGAAGATATTGTTGTTGTCCGGCCGGCCATCTACGTGCAGGCTGACGATGTCCACTTTGGCGAGCATCTCGTCAAGGGAGTCGCATTTGGTGGCGTTACCTAGCGCCAGTTTGTCTTCCAAATCGTAGTAGTAGACATCGAGGCCGACGGCTTCAGCTAGTACCGATAGCTGTGCACCGATATTGCCGTAGCCGATGATGCCCAGCTTTTTGCCGCGTACCTCTTGGGCGCCGTTGGCTGACTTTTGCCATTTGCCACCGTGCATGCCGCGTTCTTTATCGGGCAGGTTGCGCACCAGCAGGATAATTTCGGCGATCGCCAGCTCCACCACCGAGCGGGTATTGCTGTAGGGCGCATTGAAAACGGCCACGCCATACTTGGTGCAGGCTTCTAGGTCGATTTGGTTGGTACCTATGCAGAAGGCACCCACGTTGATCAGTCGGCGGGCACTTTTGATGACCCTTTCGGTGATTTGGGTCTTGGAACGGATGCCTATGATATTGACATCCTTGATTTTTTCGCAAAGCTCGTCTTCGGAAAGCGAGCTCGTCATGTACTCCACCTGGTAGCCTTCTTCTTCGAAAAGCTCTACAGCCCGTTCGTGCACGCCTTCCAGCAGCAGTACTTTGATACGATTCTTAGGGTAAGATAGGGATCTGCTCATTTTTAGTTCGTATAAGATTTCGTCTACATTGGGCGCGATGTGGTCGGCTTCCGGCTTGACCTTCTCGCGCTCCACGTTTTCTGTAAACAAGTAAAATTTATTGGCGAAGCCCGCCTTGCGGATTTCCAGGTCATTGGCCCCGTCGCCGATGACGTAAACATCACCTTTGAAGTTGAGTTGTTGAATGACCTTGGATTTTCCGCCGCTGCGGGACAGGGGGTTGTCTTTATTGAAGCCGCTGACGTAGCCCGCCGCGTCGTATTCAAATTCATTGGCGATCACATGCCGGGGTTTCAAGCCAAAGTGCTCGACGACCGGCTCTATGAAATCATGGAAGCCGTTGGAGACCACATAGGTCGTGTCGCGCAGTTCTACGATATGGGATTGGTTGCGGAGGAAAGAGCGGGATATCTGGGCTTTGAGCCGCCGCGCCAGCTCCTGCACATCGCTGCGGTGCGCGTGCAGCAAGGCCAGCCGCTGTTCCAGGGAGTCGCGGAAGTCGAGGCTGCCTTCCATCCCTTGATCGGTGATGGATTGTATCTGCTGCAGGACATCACCCCGCTTGCCGTCGCCTTCCAGCACGATTTCAGCCAATATATCCAGCGCTTCCACCCGGGTGAACGTGCTGTCAAAGTCGATGATGAATGTCGGCTTTTTGCTCATGCGCGCAAAGCTAATACGCCTCCGCTTAGATTTGTGGGATTTGGGTCACTTAATGGGGTTAATTTTTTATGAAGTTACGATGGGTAAACTGTTTTCATTGCAGGTGGAGTTTTGTTCATAGAGGCGTTGCTCAAGGGGCTGAAAAGAGTAAAAGCGTTCTATACCGACAATTGAGCGGTTTGTTGTTATGGCGTAGACAAGTTTAGGTAAGACAGGAACCCATCCATGGCAGTTGTCGTTTTAATAACTATGCAAACCTGAAAAGAATAAATCATGATTATTGAAATATCTGATCATACCCTCGATAAACTTTCCATCACCAGAGAAGAGGTGAAGCTTGAAGTGGCGGTTGCTCTGTACGCCCGGGAGATTCTTACCTTGGAGCAAGCTAGTAAGATGGCGGATTTAGATCAACTAAAGTTTCAGCAGGTACTCGGTGAAAGAAAAATCCCTATACACTACGGCAAGGAGGACTTTGAAGAGGACCTGAAAACGCTTTCACAGTTAGGAAGGATATAAATAATGATCATCCTCAATGTCGGCATGTACGCCGGAAAGCGATTTGCTCCGATGTCGCAAACCACTTTATTAGGCGCACAGCTTTTGGCTATAAAGGATGTAGACGTGCATGTGTGTACAGAGTGCGTGAGAAAAGAAGGAGCAACCCTGATCGCGATCGGGGCTGCCCCTTTGTGGTATTTAGTGGTCCCACAAGGACTTGAACCTTGGACCTACTGATTATGAGTCAGCCCCGATAACTATCGGGGTAACCGGCTGAGCTATGGGACCTTACAATATCTTTAGCCCCACCCATCGTTAATCAAAATACCTCAAAGGCTGTCCGGGCCTTCCCGGAACCGAGCTGCCAATTTTTGCCTCATCTCGGGGTACCGCTTTAAGTTGCAGATGTAGGCTTTGCTTTTCATACGCTTGATATGCTGTTCCACATCCTTGGCATGTCCCCGGCTGTCGCAGGCTATAGTCAGAAAAAGTGTCCAAGGGATGCCGCGGGTGGTGAAGCTGTTTTCGTTACGGGCGGAGTTGTGCTCTTCGAGCCGCTGCTCGGGGGGCAGTGCGGTCTGACCGACGTAGAATCGGTCTAACTTTTGGCTATAAAGGATGTAGACGTGCATGTGTGTACAGAGTGCGTGAGAAAAGAAGGAGCAACCCCGATCGCGATCGGGGCTGCTTCTTGATTGTATTTAGTGGTCCCACTTGGACTTGAACCAAGGACCTACTGATTATGAGTCAGCCCCGATAACTATCGGGGTAACCGGCTGAGCTATGGGACCTTACAATATCTTTAGCCCCACCCATCGTTAATC
>JAAAOU010000095.1 GCA_009908745.1 Bacteroidota bacterium | reverse complement strand
GCACACCTTTGGCGGCTCACAGAATTCGGTAGGGCAAGAAAATGAAGGGTCCTCCTCAGGAGATGTAGAAACACCGGATCGATTGAAAGGGAAAGCTCTTATCTCACTTTGGTCGTAGTAGTATCTGAGAGTGAAAACCCCTTCATTCAAAAAGTCGAACACCCCACCGCCTGTTTGGGAAAACAAATTGCCAGTTGCTAAGTCTATAAAATCACCTGGGCTAGACAGATCTTCGACTTTTTGAGACTGATCCAGCCTAATACTCCCACCATCTTCCACCATGTAGTCACTAAAAGTCACTGCATTATGCTGATTGCAATCATAGTACATCCCTCTGTCAACACTAGTGCCGGGAGTTCCCGGAATTCCGGCATTCTGCCCATTGGCTAAGTTGCCGATCGCTAAATCCTGGTAAGTGCTTTTCCGGATCGTTTTGTTTTCGATACCTGTAGATTTGACAATAGTGCCAATCGTGAAGATGTTTTCTTCGCTCCCCGTGCCAATGAACTCATTTTCTTCGCAAATAAAGCCGAGCACATCATTCTCGTAGAATACGCCTACCTGATCCACTTCAGCAAACTCAGGCATCCCTTCGGTAGGGCCACCGAGAATAAAGGTATTATATATGATTTTGGAGCCCTCTACAGAAGCGTTTCTAATGCCGACTAGACAATTTTCAAACGTCGCTTTAGACACCTCATATGGATAAGGCTGCTCATTGGCTCCGCCGGGTGTTCCCGTGAAGGCATATACCCCATAGCCTAGCCCCCTGAATAAAGACTCCTCAAAAGTGTTGCAGAATATATCATCGCAAGCCAGCCTGACGCTGAAACCCGACCTGTTCGCACGGATACCGTATCCCCAGTTCTCTATGTTCAGGTTTTGATCGTCATAATCTCCATCCGATTGTTCGTTGATAAAACTACATCCGCGGAACATCACCCCGCCCACGTACGCCAAATCAAAGTAGATCGTTGTCTCAAAGAAGGCAGTCTGCTGGCTGTACAAGCAAAAGGGCAACAGGCAGCAAGCGATGATTTTATATAGTGTATGCATAGTCTATTGTTTTATGATGGTTTCGACTTGCAGCTGAGGACACCCTACGCCGAACGGGGGAAACAGACTTGACAAGTTTCCGGTAGCTGTGATCGCTGCCCTTGTCAAGTCTACAACAGGCCTAGGCGTGGGCTGGATGGTATCAGTAAATGATAAAGCATCCAGCCCACTTTTCTTTAAATTCAATCCAGCTTGAGCACTTTCTCGACCCAGTAGTGCGTACCTTCCCGCATACGCAAGAAATACACCCCATTTGGGTAAGCCGACAAATTTATCTGCCGGCCAAAACCCTGCTCTAGCAACTGCCCCTGGCTGCTATACAGCTCGTAGCCCCTTTCATAGCCTTCTTGCATATACAATAGACCGCGTGTTGGGTTGGGATACAAGACAGCCCCCTCGTGAACCTCTTCTTCTGGCTCAGAGGTAGATACCACCGTGGCGTCGCAGGGCGTATCTATGGCGTTTTGGAACCTGTAGTTCAAGAGTAGTGCATGAATGGTATCCTCTCCTATGCCCTCCACCTCATCCACCATAGTTATATTGAAGGTACCATCGTTTGCCGGATCAGTTATGAAGCTGCTGTCTACAGCCATACAAGAATATTGGGAACCTGGCTCTAGCCCGACCCACCACTGTTCCACTAGCTCCGGCAAATAATTTAATGACAAAATAGACCCTACTCTGCAAAAACTATTTTCAAAGGCACTTCGGTCCCAACGTACGGTCACGGGCAAATACTTCGCGTGATAGTACAGCTCAATAGCCTCCGCTAGCAATATACAGTTGAGGGTGGGGTGAATGCCTTCCGTCGTATACGCGATAATCTTCTTAGACAAAACTAAATCATCATTCCCAATTGGCAGAGTATGCGCAGCACGCACCTCAAAAACCGAATCCCAAGGAGCATCAATATCAGCTTCCCCAAATTGCGGGTTGTACATATAGTTGGCCTCTTCGTCTATACCTACCACCACGGAATCTACATTACCCACTGCATCCTCAAAGTAGATCGTTGTCTCAAAGAAGGCAGTCTGCTGGCTGTACAAGCAAAAGGGCAACACGCAGCAAGCGATGATTTTATATAGTGTATGCATAGTCTATTGTTTTATGATGGTTTCGACTTGCAGCTGGCCATTGAGCTCAAAGACAATGGTATTGGCGCCAGTCATGAAATTGGATAGATTGAAATGCCGCACCTTACCGTCTCCCAGGGCATGGTATTCGCTGAGCAGCTCCCCGTAGTAGGTGCCTGAATTGGCGTGCATGGCGTGTACTTTCAGCATGCCTTCTTCCTTGATGTCAAAAAACACCTGCACATCGTCAGTAAAGGGATTAGGGGATGTACCGTGCAGGATGACGGTAGGGCCCTCCGGCTGTTCTGGTTCTATCTCACAAATTTGTGGCAGGGTAAAGGCTATTTCGTCTTCGTCCATATCTCCACACTCGTTGTAGGTTTGGAGCCTCATCGTGTATGTAACTCCAGATTGCATGCCGTTCGGCCACGAAGCATTGCCAAAAAGATCATACCGTGGACGGATGCAGTACTGCCCAACCTGCCCTGGCACTTGCCCTGTTTCAACAACTATATTGCCATTTCCATCCACGATTTCAATGCCATATAAGCTTTCATTGTCGCTTGCTTCCATGTAGAAGCAGGCAGAGCACTCTACGGCATCTTCAGGCAATGGCAAAGTGCCAATGAAGGCATTTACAGGCGGGCATCCACAGTCTACATGTATGACATAATCACACAGATTGTCTGAAAGATCGGTCAGCATACGCTCGATTTGGCAAGGGGTCAGTGCCGCAGTTTTCGGATCGCTCAACCATCTGCTGTGTGTCATCAAATTATTGTTCTGTGCCGACCACTCACAGCAGGGGTGGGGTTCACAGAAATCTGTACAAGCATTTTGATCATTATGAACAGGCTCATTATCAAAACAACGATCATAAAACACATCGGGCACTCCGTCACAATCGCTGTCCCACTCCCAGTTGTAGTCCCATGTATCATCACAACCATCCTCTGTGAAAGTATGGCGAAGATTTAACACATGCCCCATTTCGTGGTTCAATACAGCAGGATTAAAGTTTTCAACGACCGTTCTAGTTTCGTCATAATCTACAATGAACCCATTTGGCCCACCCAATACATCAGACACAAAAATATTTATAGCTGTAGCCTCATCCACACCATAATTATTGAAGTCATTAAAGTTTATACCTGTACTTTGTGCAGCCGCATCGCAGTTCACGGTCACGCGGTCTAGCACATACCTAAACGGTATGCACTGCGCATCCGTCACTACCGCCCCGTGAACGTCTGAATGCCATTGGTCATTATCCCCTAGAAGATTTTGGCTCATTGTCTCAAAGAAAGCATTCGCGTCATCAATCAACTGCTCCGCGACCGAAAAAGCGTTTTCGGGACTTAAATCAATGCTCACACCAGGTGCAGCGGCAAGCTCGCCTTCACAGTTGTCATCCAAGAAAAAGTTGACGTTTACTCTAATGTAGACTGGCGCACAATTTTCCTGCACCCAGCTAATATCAAAGCAATAGTCTTGAGGTGTCATCGAAGTTAACCCTATAGAGCCTTCCATTTCAGGCGTTAGACCACAGTTGACTGTTTGGGCATTCGAACTTACCCCTACAGACCATATCCCAAATATCAATATCATGACTTTGAGATTTAGCCTAGCCCTAGCATTGTGTGTGTGTGTGTGTGTGTACAAAGCTTGGCAGCTGTACAGCAGAATTGGTGAATTAAATTCATTTTTATAGCGATTTAGTTAATAGAATCATAGAGCAGCGCCATGAGAAAGCACAAGCGCAACTGCAATGTACGAAGTGACTAGCAAAAAACAATGTATTTGCTTGCTTTTCCATAGTAAAAAAACAACTACTTAAGCCCTGTTGCCTCTATTAAGGAACACAGCACTCCCTAGATTTTCCCTACCTTCGCCCCGCGAACCAACTGTAGGCAACTTGGCAAAGTCTGTAAAAATCTCCGGCCTCATTATCACCCTCAACGAAGAGCGGCATATTGGCGCGTGCATCCGCTCTATGCAGCCGGTGGTGGATGAAATAGTGGTGGTGGATTCCTTCAGCACGGACCGTACGCCAGAAATCTGCCAAGAGTTAGGGGTACGCTTCATCCAACATCCCTTTGAGGGCTTTATCGAGCAAAAGAGCTACGCCGTGCAACAGGCCAGCTATGAGCATGTGCTGTCGCTCGATGCCGACGAGCGGCTGTCGCCGGAAATGGCGGAGAGCATCAAGCAAGTGAAGCAAAACTGGGAAGGGGCGGGCTACGCTTTCAACCGGCTGAACAACTACTGCGGCAAGTGGCTGCCCCACGCTTGGTACCCCGACCGGAAAACCCGGCTGTGGGACCGGCGGCTAGGCCAATGGGGCGGCACCAACCCCCATGACAAGGTACTGCTACAAGGTGATGCCGTGCGCTTGAAAGGCGATATCCACCACTACCCCTATGAGACGCTAGAAGAGCACTATAAGCAGATGGTCAAATTTGCCACCTTAGCGGCGCACGCCAAGCATGCCAAGGGCAAAAAGGTTATCTTTGTGGTGCATATTCTGCTGGGGCCTTGGTTTAAGTTTATCAAGCGTTATGTGTTCCAGCTGGGTTTTTTAGACGGCTACTACGGCTTTATCTTCAGTGCCTTGGCCGCCTATATCAATTTTTTGAAATACCTTCGACTTTGGGAATTGAATAGACATGCAAAACGATCGTAATTTTCCATCCCTCACCGTTATTATTGCTACCTACAATATGCCGCACTGGCTGGAAAAAGTATTGTGGGGCTACGAGCATCAGACGCATACCGATTTTGATGTTATCATCGGGGATGATGGCTCCGGCCCGGAGACTAAAGCTGTGATTGACCGCTTCATCGAGCGTGGCAAGCTGCAGATCACCCACCTCTGGCACGAGGACGAAGGCTACCGCCGGCAGACGATGCTGAATAAGGCTATCGTAGAAGCCCAAGGCGAGTATATCCTCTTCACGGATGGGGATTGCATCCCACGGGCGGATTTTGTGGAAACGCATCTTAAGCATGTAGAAAAGGGCCGCTTCCTCTCCGGCGGCTACTGCAAACTGCCGATGGATACGAGCCAAGCCATCCAAGAAGATGATGTACGTACCCAAGACTGCTTCGACCCCAAATGGCTTAAAGCACATGGCCTCACAGGACGCTCGCAACTCCGCAAGCTCTCGGCCTCAGCAGGCTGGGGGAAATTCTTGGATACCATCACCCCTACCGGTGCTACGTTCAACAATTGCAATACCTCCGCTTGGAAAGCAGACCTACTGGCTGTCAATGGCTACGACGAGCGCATGCAGTACGGCGGCCCCGACCGGGAGATTGGCGAGCGGCTGGAGAACAACGGTATCCGGGGCAAGCAGATACGCCACCGTGCCGTCGTGGTTCACCTCGACCACAAGCGGGGTTACAAAACCAAGGAGAGCCTAGATCGGAATTTGGCAATACGGGCACATACGCGAAAGGCAAAGGTGGTACGGACGGCGTATGGGATCACTTCAAACCGTGAAATGTGAAATTTTAAAAATGTAGAAGTTAAAAGTCGGGGCGTCGCGCTTGGCTGCAGGGGCTATAGCTGAGCGCTTGTGTATTGCAGCCCGGGAAAATTCGAAGACCTAAAATACGCTCCGCCCGAGCCATGCCAAGTATGACTTTTACCTTGTACACTCTTCATTCTGCATTTTGCGGTTTTACATAAAACACCAACGGATCCACCTCCCCCCTGTCCGGCAGTGAAATCTCGAAGTGCAGGTGCGGGCTGGCTTTGCGGGCGTTCCCCGTATTGCCTACGCTGCCGATAGCTTCCCCTTTTGTGACCTGCTCCCCTTCTTCCACCCACTGTTCGTGCAGGTGGGCGTAGAAGACGGTCATTTCATTGTCGAGGGTGAGCCAGATTTGCCGGCCGCCGTTGCCGCCATTTTTTACCCGTTTGACGGTGCCATCCGCGATGGCGAGCACGGCGGTACCACGGTCTGCTTTAATATCGATACCTTGGTGCAGGCGGTTGCCGCGGGGGTCGCCGAAACCGGAGATGATATCTTTTGTGGTTTTGCCTTTGACGGGGAAAGTCAGTGCCGTTTCTTCTTGGCTGACCATTTTAGCCAACGGTTGGCCGCCTAGTGCGCTATGCATACGGCGTTCTACCTCGGATTCTACTTGTTCTTGATAGCGGCTCAGGCTGCCCCAGTAGATGAGCGGCGCAAAGCCCAGCAGCATGAGGGCAAAACTCGCAAACAACTTCCAAGATTCCTTTTTCATGCCACTATAAACTGATCCGCAACCTGAATTATTGCCAGACGCGCCTAAGCTATCGAAAACGGCGCACTCTAAGGCAACAGGCTAGTCCTGTGCTACTTGGTATTTCAATATCGAGACAAAGAACACGCCACCGATGATGTTACCAATAGTAGACCATAATTGCGTGATCAGATAGTCCGATATGGTTATCGAACCAGAAGACAACATACCGGCAAAAACCTCGATAGACCCCACAATGCTGTGGTGCAAGCCGCCCAGGCCGATCACCCCCGTGACGATGATGACGATGACAATACGGGCAATCGTTTCTTTGGAAGAGGTAGCCAGCCAAGACACTAAACCCATCAGCCAACCCGCCAGTATGGCGCTAACTAGTATGAGCGGCGCAGAATAGTCGATCAGGTGCTTGGCAATTTCTTCCAGCGTGCCGTAAGTCACCAGCCCTAATCGCGGACCAATAAACGCGATGGCAGCACCGATGATATAACCGCCTATTAAGTTACCTCCGTAGATAATACCCCAGATTCGGGCGAGGTCCTTTAGCGATTCTCGTCCGTTCAAGACCGGTAGTACAGCCAAAGTCGTATGCTCGGTGAATAAGGCAGAGCGCCCTAAGATCACAAATATAAACCCGATCGGATAAGCCAGTGCCAAGACCACCTGCATGACTTCCACCGACAGTTTTTCACTGAACATGGTGTATAAAACGCCAATGACTAGGAGGCTGAACCCTAAATCAAGCCCAGCAGTCAATGCGGAAAGGAATAGCGCTTTGTTACTCCGGCGGTACTCCTCCACACTCTCGTCAATCTGCTCTTTCACAATGCGCTCCAAAGATTTGGGCCGTGTGATTGGCTCTAGCTCGTCTTCCCCCGGCGTCCCAGCGGCTTCTTTCTTTTTCAAGGCTTGATGCTTCAAATGTAGTCTGCTCATGTAGTTATAACGGCTTGGCCTGTAGTCGATGTTCGGACACCAAGCAAGATGACACTACTTAAACATAATTGCTGGTATAAAAAGAGGGCGAGACCAGTGATCTCCCCCTCCATCAACAAAAAACATATGCACAAATTCTATTCCGTGATCAGCAGCTGCTTCGTCAGCAATACGCCATCGGCTTGCAGGCTGTAGAAATACAGCCCAGTGGCCGGCATATCCTGGCGGTCCAGCTGCCACTCGTGGCGGCCGGCATCGTACCAGCCCCGCTGTAGCTTGACGATCTTGCCCGTCACATCGCGTACCGACAGTTGTACCTCGCTACCCTCAGGCAGCCAGAATGGGATGACAGTCTCCGCAGCAAACGGGTTCGGATAGTTCTGGTACAGCGCAGGTGCTGCTTCAGCAGTCGGCTTTGCCGTATCTGCACTACGCAGGCCGCTATAGTCGCAGGCTACTGAATTGATCACCCGGATTGTCGTCAGGCAACGATTGTTGTTGCGCCCGCCAACCGTACCGTCTGGCTGAGCAGCGTAGGGGTTGTAGGCCTCGTCCCAAGACCAGGTTTCTACTTCCACTTCGTCGCCATCAGCGCAGGTAAGGTAAATCAGGTCTTTATCTGTAGTGATCGTATCTCCCAGCATATTCAGGGAGTAGCTTACCGGGCCATTACAGTCCGTAGCATCTAGGCTCTCTAGCAGGTAATCAATCGGGATTTCCGCAGCCACCATATCCAGTTCGCCATCGCCGTCGATGTCGATTTCTGTCTCTAGATAGCTGAGTTCCACCACTAGATTATCATAGCAATCTGGTGCTTGTACAAAGCAATCGATAACCTGGAATGGCAAGCTGTCCGTGGCCATATTGCCGCAAGCATCAGCCGCCTCCAAACGCAGGGCGTGGGTACCCTGTGGGAACTTGCCACGCAGCTCGTAATCTGGATACTGTCCCGCAATCGTTACGGAGTCGGTAATGTCGCCATCTAGTGTGCCGTCAGCACCGGCGTCCAAGAACACGCGGAAGTTCATTTCCACCGCAGAGTCCGCAAGCAGGCTGTCCGGCAGGCAT
Source organism: Bacteroidota bacterium (assembly GCA_009908745.1). Classification (GTDB taxonomy): domain Bacteria; phylum Bacteroidota; class Bacteroidia; order Chitinophagales; family Saprospiraceae; genus Phaeodactylibacter. The sequence goes on along the minus strand of JAAAOU010000095.1, from coordinate 5,894 downwards.
TTGCCGTCAAGGCTGAACGGATAGGCCACGTTGGCGTCACAGCTGTCACTATCAAAGCTGCAGAATGGCTCCGGTTCCGTGAAGACGATAGCCGGCTCGAGGGTGTCGTAAACATACAGCACTTGCGTGTACATCCAGCGGCCCGTGGAGCTAAGGGTGCGCCAGTAGCCCTCCGGGTTGGTCGATCCGTCGCAGAGGGTATCCTTGACACCCGCTGCCGGGAATAGGTTCTGGGCGGAGCTGTCAGCATCAACGAAGACGCTGTCCAGCGCTTGCAACACCCAAACGTCTTCCTCACCCATAATGCCGTTGCAGTTTTCATCGCGGGAAACAACGACCGCATCTGACAGGCCGTCGTACTCATCCCAGTTCGTGACCGTCCAGGTACGCAGCAGGCGGTAGCACTCCTCTCCTTCTGCCGCTGCCAAGCTATCGGTATGGCTGACAGTGACAGAATCGCAGACGGAGGCCAGTACGCTAGCCGTATCCGCTGTAAGCTCGTGACAGTACACGCTGCTGTCCTTCGGGAACTGTACCGCGTAGGCATTGAAGCCTTCGTCTTTCAGGTAAATAACCTGGGTGTAGGTCCAGCGGCCCGTATTGCCTACGGTGCGCCAGTAGCCCTCCGGATTGGTGTTGCCATCACAGGCCGTGGCTTTCGTGCCTGCTGCCGGGAAGAAGTTCGCTGCCAAGCTATCCGCATCCGTGTAGATACTATCTGCTCTGCCCAGTAGCCAGAGTGCAGCCTCGCCCTCTTCGCCATCACAGTTCTCGTCGCGGCTCAGTGCCGTCGTAGCGGAAGTGCTGTCGAATACGCACCAGTTTGTCACTTCCCAAGTGCGAAGTATACGGTTGCAAGCTACCTCGTCGCCCCCCGTCACCAAGGAGTCGGTAAAGCTTGCGCTCAACGAATCGCAGCCGCCGTTGTAAATCGCTACTCCCTGTAGGCTATCCGCCTGTTCAAAGGCTTGCGGGCTGAGGTGCAAGTCTGCCGGGAAGCGTACGTCAAAGCCGCCGCTGCCGCCTATGGTTATGACTTGCTCAAAAGTATCCTGCGAGATGTTGCCTACACGGTCCACCGCCAAGAAGCGGCGGGTGATGGTGCCGTTGCCGCAACCTGTCAGGTCTACTTCAGGATCAAGGCTGATGGCATCTGCGGAGCAATTATCTACCACGTGTATTTCGCCAAACAGGCTGTCGAGTTGCGCCAGGTTGAAAGGATCGAAGTCGGCCGGCAATTCACCGCACCCTACTGCAATGTCCTCCAAGCCGTAGCAATCCGGCAGAGTCTTATCCTCTACCAACACATCCAGCCAGCACTTATTCTCGTTGCCGTAGATATCCACCACGCGGAGTTCTACAGTGACGTAGGTGCCCGCGTCGCAGCAGTTCATCTCCACGTAAGGGCCCCACTGGGAGTAGAATGGCGTGTTGAGGTCGCTACAGTCATCCGGGTCTCGCTCGTAAACCCGGCGGACCATGATGCTGTCGATACCGCAGTTGTCATAACTACCCGCATCGATGTGCTGCGTATACAAGCGGGCTAAGCCGAATCCGCCTACCGATACATTCAAGCTGCCCACACAGATCGCTACTGGATCAGAGGTGTCGGCTACTCGGAAGTGACAAAGCTGCTGCGTACTGTTGCCGCACTCGTCCGTCACCGTGTAGCGGAACTTGTACTCCCCAATTTCCAAGCCTGTGATAAGTGGCAATTCGCCGTCCAATAGGGTATCGATGACCGTGAAGGAACCATCTGACACGTCTACTGCCAAGACTTCGGTCAGAATCTCCCACTCTTCAGAGCAGGCATCCTCTACCTCAGGCATCGGCACGTCTATTGTAGCCGTGCAATCGAATGGGTCGGTGGGGAAGAGCATGATATCGCCTTCCAAAATCGGGCAGTAGTGGTTGGTCGTCGCACAAGAGACGACCGGCCCTTCTAAGTCGCCCACCTTGATCGTCTGTATAAAGGTGCGCGCAGCCCCTTCGTCGCAGTCGTCTGAAATGGTCCAGCGACGGTGCAGGGTATAATTGCTCGCGCACGGGGCCTCTACCACACTGTCTTCGTAGGAAGCGCTCAGGTTACAGTACGGCTCGTCCAAGGTATACCAGCCAAAGGCTGTTTGCACATAAGGATAGCCAGTAACTTGCGGGCTAGGATAGCCGTTCGCATCCACTGCAAAGTTGTCTTCGCAATCGAAGGTAGCGTTCAGTCGCGGCATCTTCACGTCTTCCGGCTGTGGCACAGCAATTGTGATTTCCTGCTGGCAGCTGAAGCTGTTTTGTGCCAAGTCAAGCACCACAAAATCGCGAAGAATAGTATCGGCCTCACAATCGCCGCCGGCCAGCAGCTGGTCGACAAAGAAGACACTGTCAATACCGCAGAAGTTGCTGATCTCGGCATTGCCTGTGAGCGGCAAGCTGAGCATGTTGTTCAGCAGCTCGTCCGTATCGTCACAGAGCAATTTGTACAGCACTTCTTCTTCCTGGCTGAAGTAAGCCGTGCTGTCGGGCCCCAGCAGTTGCCCACCGTCTTGGCTGAATACCGCCCAACGGTAGTTGCCTGTGATACCCGCCTGCTGACTCGTTACCATCAGGTTGTAGGACTGGCCAGCTGCAAGCTCGACTGACATGCTGCCAACCGGCGTCCCTCCAAAGTTGAAGGCGCTGAAATCCAACATAGGCAATTCAAACTCATAGGTGCCGGCCCATTGCGGAGCGTGCGTGGTGTCGATGAGGTTGCAGCAAGGCATCAGACTGTCGTAGGCACCTTCGTAAATAGCGCCCCAGCCTTCGTTTTGCCCCATGTTGCTCAGCAATACAAAGGTGTACACATCTCCTGATTCCGGAATTACAGTCAGGGTATCCGCATAGCGCTCGCCTGCTGCCAGGCCATCCGCCCAGCACAAGCTGTCGAGCACCAAGTCTTCGCTGTCCAATTGCCCATTCAAGAACTGAACTTGCTGCGCCACAGAAGCTACATCCGTGTCTTCCGGACAGTCGATTTCCGGTGCTACCGGGAATTCTACCGTCAAGAAGAAGTTGCAATCCGGATTTTGGGCGTCCCGTATTTCGAATACAGCACTTCCATTCTGCACATCCGCAGCAGGGATTTCCTGCCCCGGAGCCGGTATGCCATAAAATCCAGTGAAGCTGTTGCTGCCAAAGACAATCTCCCATTGGCCCGTGCCAGTCTGTGTGCCGGAAGTATCGAGTACCAGAAGATCAAACAGGAAGACATCATCACTGATATCTGGTGTGCCATTGTCGTCGCAGACGATGTTGAAAGCCTGTGCCGTAATGGGGCAGTCTACAAAGTCCGGACAATCCGGCGCTTCCACATTCACCGTGGTGCTACAGTCAGCCGCCCCTTCATTACTGATGACGAGAGTCAAGTCTGTGTCACCCGCAATTGGCCCTATTACATAAGTGGTGTCAAACTGGCCAGATACCGGGTTGCCATTGATATCCGTCGTCCAATTATCCCCCACATTGCTGCCAGTTACGGTCAGCTCAAAAGTGTAGGTGTCATCGGAGGGATCGTTGGGCGTATCGTTGATATCGCACTCGCTTTCCACGACAGTGGCCAAGATATCACACACATTGGAGCAAGGCTGTGGTGCCTCTACTGTGCTGCTGACACTACAATCGGCATTATCCACATCGACAAATGTGATCGTCATATCGCCATCGCTAATAAGATTACCGGTAAAGGTGGATGGGATACCATACGATCCGAAGCCGATCACCATGCCGCTCTCATCCCGGGCCAGCCAGTTGTTGCTGCCGGTAGAGCCTGTCACATTTACCGTAAAGGAGAAGGTGTCGTCGGAGTTATCGGTGGGTGTGCCATTATCATCGCATTCGATATCATACACATCCGCTGCGATATCACAATCGATTGGGGAGCAAGGCTCAGGTGCCGTCACCAATACTGTAAGCACACAGTTATCGTTGGCATCCGGTGTCACATCAAAGGTCACATTACCATCAGCGATCAAGTAAGGGCCGAAGGAAATCGTATCGCCAAACATACCGGTAGTACCGTCATCGGCGGTCCAGGTATCCCCTACAAAATTGCCGTGAATGACCAGACCGAAAGTGTAGGTGTCGTCTGAGGGGTCTGACGTGCCTTGGTCTTGACAATCTAAGCCGACAATATCGGCCGTAAGGTTACAGTCGTTCGTGCAGTTCGGCGTAAGGACCTGGAAGCTAGCTTGGCAGTTCGGATCATCTACATCCGTAATGGTGAAGTTAACTGCCGCACCGATATCGCTTCCGTCGTATGGACCGAAGGTAACGGTCTCTCCGTACTGTCCGCTTGTGCCGTCGTTGGCTACCCAAGAGGTACCAATACCAGCGTTGTTGACCACCACATCGAAAGTGAAGGTATCATCGGATTCATCACCGGGTGTACCGTTGTCGTCGCAGATAGGGTCTGAAACGCTTACGCTCAGGTCACATGGGTCAGCATCGGAACATGGTGTCAGCGGATCGTTCAACGTCACGCTTTCGCTACAGCTGCTGTCGTCGGCATCTTGGAACTCCAGGGTCACCGTGCTGCCGTCTGCGGGCAGGGTGAAGCTGCCGCCGCCGTTGTAGGGGAAGCTGCCTTGGCTTACGCCATTGACCAACACAATGAAGTTGTCGCTGCCGTTCTGCGCCGTCGCTGACACGGTTATGGTGTAGAAATCGTCGCTCGGGTCCGTAGGCGTGCCGCCGTCGTTGCAGGCCGCATCGGCTGATGCCGTAATGCTGCACGGCTCTTCATCGGAGCAAGTATCAGGCGCGCCTATGACTACCGCTTCCCGGCAGTTCGCATCTTCTACATCCCAGAAACGCAAGTCTACTTCCCCACCACTGATTGGGAACGGGCCAACTACAACCTCTTGCCCGTAAGGCTGCGGGCTACTGATGGCCCCCATGGGTACCTCTTGCCAGCGCCATGCGGAAGAGAAGGCTCCCTGTGCCGTTACGATTACAGTAGCCGTGAAGGTGTCGTCGCTTGGATCAAATGGCGTACCGTTATCTTGGCACAGCGTATCCAGCACCTGCACTTCTATGTCGCAGCCTATGCAAGGCTGTGGTGCCTGCATGGATACAGAAGCGCTACAGCTGGGGTCGGCTTGGTCAAAGACACTGACGCTTGCTGCACCCTGAGAAATCGGGAATGGACCAAAGGATGCAAAGTCGCCATAAGTACCCTGTGCACCGCCGGTGCCTACCCAATTGCTACTGGTATTGGAACCATTGATCTGCGCTACGATAAAGAACTGGTCGTCTGAGCCGTCAAACGGCGTGTCATTATCGAAACAAATGGCCGTCGGATCGTCAATGCGAATTGCACACTGATCGGAGCAAGCCTCATCGGGCATCGTCTCCGTTACGGAAACCATACAGCTTGGATCATCTGCGTCTACGAAGTTAATCAGCACATTGGTTCCTGGGTTGTATGGCCCGAAAGTAGCGGTTTGGCCATAGTCGCCTTGGCTTGGCCCTTGCACGTTTGCATCGAGTACCTCCCAGTTGCTGCCTGTAGCGTTACCTATAATTTCAATGTCGAAGAAGTAGACATCGTCGTTCGGGTTGGCCGGCGTACCATTGTCATCACAGTACGGCCCATCCACTACAGTAGCGGTCAAGTCGCACTGATTTGAACAAGTAGCCGGTGCCTGAACGGTAGCGACATCCATGCAGCTCGCGTCCGCTTGGTCTTCTACGGTGATAAAGAGCGTGGAATTTCCAGCGATCGAGATTGGCCCGTAAGGTTCCCGGCGAGCTGGGCGCCTTTTCGGGCTTCAAGCGCAACCGCGAACACATGCTGCGCGTCATCCGCAACCATCGCAACGCCGCTTACGGCGCGAGCGAGGGGTATGAGGGGCTTGACGTGA
>JAAAOU010000539.1 GCA_009908745.1 Bacteroidota bacterium | reverse complement strand
CCATCATGCCGGCTTTTGCAGCTGCGTTCGGCGTTAACATCGCGTTCGCTATGTTCTTCGGTGGCACCTCGCTGCTGATCTTGGTGGCTGTTGTGCTCGACACACTGCAGCAGGTAGAAAGCCACTTGTTGATGCGCCGCTACGATGGCCTTGTGAAATCAGGCAAGATACAGGGACGCAGTAGCCGTGTGCAGGGTATCGGTGCCAATATGTAAGGTAAATCAGGGCCGGTTGCCCTCAAATACCCACAGCGCTATTTCCATGCGCTGTACCTTATACCGCCTCAGTGCCAATGTGTGCTGAGGCGGTATGTTTGCTCATAGAGGGGAGCATGGCAAAGCCGTAACAACGGGCGTGTGGCTAGGGCAGGGAGAAAAATTAAACCTTGTTGGTCTTCAGCAAGTTATACAAAAGTGGCTGGCACAAAGCCTCGGCAAAGTCTGGGGGGCAGCCTATGTTTTACTACGCGCACAGCAGGATTTAAGGGGGCGCTAAATACCCCCGCGAGCTGTGGTGTAGCCCAACGAACAAACAGCATCGAATGGTTTATTACAAGACAGACGAAGAAATAGAACTACTACGCCAAAGCAACCTTGTGGTATGTAAAGCACTTGCTCTTGTGGGCAGTATGATACGCCCGGGGATTTCGGGCGCCGAGATTGACAAAGCGGCGGAAGAACTGATCCGCGATCATGGTGCCTCCCCCTCTTTCAAAGGTTACCAAGGGTTCCCCGGCAGCCTCTGTGTGTCTGTCAACGATCAGGTCGTACACGGTATCCCGACCAAGGATCAAATCTTCGAGGATGGGGACATTATATCCGTAGACTGTGGGGCGTACCTCAACGGGTTCCACGGGGACTCGGCCTTCACTTTTCCGGTAGGGGAGGTGAGCGAGGAAGTGATGGAGCTATGCCGGGTAACCAACACCTCGCTCTACAAAGCCGTAGACGCCGCCGTGGTGGGCAACCGGCTGGGCGACATCGGCTTTGTGGTGCAACAGTATGTGGAACGGGAGTACAGTTACGGCATCGTACGCGAACTGGTCGGCCACGGTATTGGCAAAGAGCTACACGAAGCCCCCGAGGTGCCTAACTACGGCAAACGGGGCCGCGGCGCGAAACTTAAGCACGGCTTGGTGATTGCGATCGAGCCCATGGTCAACCTGGGCCGCAAAGAAGTGCGCACCGAACAAGACGGGTGGACGGTTTATGCAAAAGACCGGCAGCCATCCGCCCACTACGAGCATTCTGTGGCGGTACTGAAAACGGGGACGATCACCCTTTCGGACCATAGCCTCATAGAAGAAGAGCTCGAAAAGAACGAAAATGTGCAATTTGTGGGCGTTAAAGCCGAGATGGCATAGGCTGTTGCCGCTTAAAATTGAGATTATCCGGCTTCAGCTGTGGGAAAGTCCATATAATTATTTATCTTTGCACACCGAAATTCGAACTATGGCTAAGAAAAACTTGATAAAGCAAGACGGCATCATCGAAGAAGCGTTGTCAAACGCGATGTTCCGCGTGCGCTTGGAAAACGATCACGAGATCGTTGCCACAATTTCGGGGAAAATGCGGATGAATTATATCCGTATTCTTCCAGGCGACAAAGTAGCGGTGGAAATGTCCCCTTACGATTTGACGCGGGGCCGTATCACTTACCGCTACAAGTAATGGTGCTTGCTTGTATACTTTTGAACTTGAAAACTAACTGTCATGAAAGTCAGAGCTTCCGTCAAGAAACGCTCCGCTGATTGCAAAATCGTGCGCCGCAAGGGCAAGATTTACATCATCAACAAGAAGAATCCAAAGTTCAAGCAGCGTCAAGGCTAATGAAAAGCCCGCCGCGTTGCATTAATAACTGACATTTAAACAGCAAACAATGGCTCGTATAGTTGGAGTAGACCTACCCCGCGACAAGCGTGGATCGGTCAGTTTGACCTACATCTACGGTATCGGTCATTCTACGGCCCGCAAGATATTGGAGCAAGCCAATATTGACGACACCATCAAGGTGGAGGATTGGACAGACGAAAACGTGCGTGAGATATCCCGTATCATTACGGATGAGCTTACGGTAGAAGGGGAGTTGCGCTCCGAGGTGCAAACCAACATCAAGCGTTTGATGGATATTGGCTGCTACCGGGGGCTCCGCCACCGCAAAGGCTTGCCGCTACGTGGGCAGCGCACGCAGACCAATGCCCGCACCCGCAAAGGCAAGCGCAAGACGGTAGCCAACAAGAAAAAGGTAACTAAGTAATCGTATAGCGACACGATGGCCGTGGTGCTCATCCGCTGTTCGTGCTAACACGTTAAACTAATTCCACATAATGGCAAAGGCTAAAGGAAAAGCGCCAGCCAAAAAAGCTGGCAAAAAACGGAACATGAAAGTAGACAGCGAGGGCATGGCTTATGTCCAAGCAACTTTCAATAACGTTATTGTGACCCTGACCAACAAAAAGGGGCAAGTGATCTCTTGGTCATCGGCCGGCAAAGCTGGGTTCCGTGGTTCCAAAAAGAATACACCCTACGCTGCTCAAGTAGCAGCTACCGAAGCATCAAAAACGGCTTACGATAATGGCCTGCGCACGGTAGAAGTTTTCGTGAAGGGGCCAGGCTCTGGCCGTGAAGCGGCTATCCGGGCCATTGATCAAGCGGGCATTAAAGTGACGCGTATCAAAGACGTCACGCCGATCCCCCACAATGGCTGCCGCCCACCGAAGCGCAGAAGGGTTTAATCAATTTTGAAAATAGTTTAAGATGGCGAGATATACTGGTCCTAAGACTAAAAAATCGAGAGCATTTGGCGAGTCCATTTATGGAAACGACAAATCGTTTGAGCGTAAGAAGTACCCACCTGGGCAGCATGGCAACAGCCGCCGTCGGAAGCAAAAGTCCGACTATGCACAGCAGCTCATGGAAAAGCAAAAAGCTAAGTACACCTACGGCGTGCTCGAGCGTCAGTTCCACAACTTGTTCGACAAGGCGAACAGTACGGACGGCGTAACCGGTGAAATCCTGCTGCAGTACTTGGAAGCCCGTTTGGACAACACGGTTTTCCGCCTCGGCCTAGCACCTACCCGCCGGGCTGCCCGGCAGCTAGTGTCCCACCGCCACGTTATAGTAAACGGTGTGATTACCAATGTGCCTTCTTGCCAATTGCGCCCGGGCGACATCGTCGCAGTGCGTGGCAAGTCGCAAGGTTTAGAAGTGGTTCGCGATGCGGTAGAGTCCAAGTCCGACGTACGCAAATTCCCTTGGCTGGAATTCAATCCTGACAAGATGCAGGGTAAGTTTTTGGAGTATCCGGAGCGCGAGCACATTCCAGAGAAAATCAATGAACAGTTGATTGTCGAATTGTACTCTAAGTAATTTCGGCGATATACCCGGAGCGGATATTATCGGCTCCACATCATAACATACGGCAGAATCGATGACAAAAAGTGCCCTTCTCACGGAGGGCACTTTTAGCCGTAGTAGAGCGGCTTGATAATCTGCCTGTTTTTTTACACCATACAGTTCCAAATATATGAGCATTCTAAACTTCCAAAAGCCGGAAAAGATTGTAATGCAAAAATCCGACGATTTCGAAGGATTTTTTGAATTCAAACCGCTTGAACCAGGCTTTGGCCAAACTGTAGGTAACTCGCTACGCCGCGTACTGCTCTCTTCCTTGGAGGGCTTTGCTATTTCTGCAGTCCGTATTGCCGGCGTAGAGCACGAGTTTGCCACCATCCGTGGTGTAGTGGAAGACGTGGTGGAGATCATCCTGAACCTCAAGCAGGTCCGCTTGCAGCAATTGCTTAGCGACGAGGACATCACGAGCGAGAAAGTCTACCTCACCATCAGCGGTAAGGAAGAGTTTCGCGCCGGTGACATCGAAGAGCACACCAATGTGTTCAAGATCATGAACCCCGAGCTGCTGATCTGCCAAATGGAGCCTTTCGTCAACCTCGAAGTCGAATTGACGATTACGAAGGGGCGCGGCTATGTACCTGCGGATGAAAACCTACCCAAAGATGCACCGATCGGCGTTATCCCAGTAGATGCCATCTACACGCCCATCAAGAACGTAGCTTACCGGGTGGAAAACACACGTGTCGGTCAGCGCACGGACTACGAGAAACTCTCTATCGACGTCAAGACGGACGGCACCATCCATCCGGAAGAGGCGATCAAGGAGGCTTCTCGTATCCTAATTCAGCACCTGATGCTCATCACCGATGAAAACATCACCTTTGATGAGCCGGGCAAAGGCAGCGAAGATATTGTCGACGAGCATATCCTGCACATGCGCAAGCTGCTGAAGACTTCCTTGGAGGATTTGGACCTGTCCGTACGCGCTTACAATTGCCTGAAGGCAGCGAAAATCAACACTTTGGCAGAGTTGGTAAAGTATGATACGCACGAGCTGCTCAAGTTCCGCAATTTCGGTAAGAAATCACTGGTGGAAATTGAAGAGCTCTTGCAAGATAAAGGCTTAACCTTTGGCATGGACTTGTCAAAGTATAAGCTGGACGAAGAGTAAATTAATCGTAATCGTTACGGGTGGTCCGGATGGGCCGATCTCATCATTTGTGGTTACGAGCAGACCGGTAGAAGCTACCCGTGCTTCGTGTAGGTTTGTTTAGTGTCACGACGTAAATCATTTCAAAGTGAAACACGGTAAAAAGTTCAATCATCTCAAGCGTAAAGCAGGCCACCGTAAAGCCCTGCTGCGCAACCTTTCCGCTGCGCTCATCGAGCACAAGCGTATCAACACCACACTGGCAAAGGCCAAGGCACTGCGTCAGTACATGGAGCCGCTTATCACCAAAGCTAAGGACAACAATACCCACGCCCGCCGCATGGTGTTCCGCGCTTTAGGCAATAAAGAGGCCGTAACCGAGCTGTTTGGGCCGATTGCTGCCAAAGTGGGCGACCGCCCCGGTGGGTACCTGCGCGTCATCAAGACGGGATTCCGCCGTAGCGACAGTGCCGAGATGGCGATGATCGAATTTGTAGATTTCAACGAGCTCTACGAACCAAACAAGGGGCAAAGTGGTGGCGGAAGCCGCCGCCGCCGTCGTCGTGGAGGCTCCGGTAGTGGTGGAGGTCAAAATGAAGGTGGGGACACCGCAGCTACGGCCGCTACAGCTGCCACAGCTGCTGCCGCTTCTTCTGCCGCTAGCGAAGAGGAAGAGTAACAGTTCCTCAAAATATTAAAAGTAAAGAGCCATTCTGACGCGAAGTTAGAATGGCTCTTTTATTATTGTTAAGATAAACGTTCTTAGTTTGAACTGATAGCGTACGACAAGCCCAAAATCCAGTACGTCTGCAGCGGGTTGTCATCCCGCCCGGCGTTTAGAGCTTCCTGCTTGTTGCTGCGCAGGCCAATATCAAGGCCAATACCAATGCCTTTGTAGGCGGTGCTCAACGTATTGACCCAAGTCCAGTTGGCGAAGTCTGCGTCTTCATAGCTGACAAAGCCCGAAAAGTTAGATTTCCAGTTGAGCCCTTCAACAATACTGCGCGTGTAATCCGCCACCACCTTTGCACCCAGGGAGGATTCAAAGTCAAATTCTTCTTCGGAAAAGACAAAATTGTAGTTCAGTGGATGCACGACGACCGTGAGGTTTCTGGCAGGCGTCCAGGTCGCACCGACACCGATATCCAGGTAGCCAGGGTTGTTCAGCTTGCCGTCTAGTACCGAGGTCCGGTATTCGGAAAGCGCGGATATGGCGAACTTGGGAGATAGTTTATAACCGAAAAGGGAAGAAATATTGAAGTTGTCTGCAGCCACCTGGAATTCGTCGTTTTCCGCTTCGTCTCTTTTATTGTCGAATTTTAGCCAGCCGAGCGTAAGATTAGCCGAGTTGCGCCAAAACGCATTTTCCCAATCTCCGTTGATGAATGCCGTGGAGGTAATGCCAATATTCACCGCCGAAGTACTGGGTTGCTCCTTTGGCAGCCAGTTGTCGAAATTGGAAATGCTAAAGCCGAGGTTGCCCAGCAGCCCCTTTTCCCAGCGCGGGTAGGGGGTCAATTGATCGGTTAGGCTCGCTACATCTGACTTTAAGCCGTCTACTTGTTTGGTGAGGGCTTTCAGCTCTTTTTGCAGAGAGTCGAGCGTAGTGCTCTTAGCCTCCTTCTCTGCCATAAGCGCTTCCTCGGTTTGAGCGTGCAGGGCGATTGCAGGCAACAACAGGAGTATTGTCCAACTAGCCCAAAGCATTCTTTTCATCATAAAACGTGATTTTGAAGTTATAGTGAGTTGTTAAAATACTTTTCCGCAAATGTAGGTGTTGCTTTAGACGAAAGGTATATACCACGTCACCTTATTGGTCAAAAAACACCATCAGGAAAGAATATATTTTATATATTTTTTTATATTTGGAGCTGAACGGGACAGTATTCTCTCAACGCCACCCATTCAAAAGTTGCCCAAATTCGATTATAGAAATGAGAATCGCCAGTGTGATCCTTCCACACTTCCCGTTTCTCGCTGGTGGAACCCACACTTAACGATACCAGAAAATGAGCTATCCTGTCTGTTGTAGCAGCGGGGATGCTCTAGATAATTGGATAGTTGCAGAGCCCAGGTGCTTGTGCCTAAAGGATTAGTGCCATCTGCATGTACAGGGATACCAAATATGCACAGTACCTCCCTGGTAAAATTGCACAAAATATATGGAAACCATGGAAAGCCTGGTCCGTTTCATCGCGGGCCAAGATTCGAGTGTTGTTCATTTGCAGCCAGGAACACTGCTGGAAAAGTTCTATAAACAATTGGTGGCCGGCAATATCGAAAACGATGCGGAAGCCGCTCGCCTGCTTTACCAAGCCGAGGCTAGCGACCCCCGCTACCAACGTCTGAAGAGCGACCTGAAAAAACGCCTTTACGAGGCCCCTCTGCTATTCGACCCCCAAAAGCTGGGCCAAACTGACCGTCAGCAAGCCTATTTCCAGTGCGCTAAGGATGGAGCAGTCGTCAAAATTCTCTTTGGCAAACACAAACGCGAAGCGGCCATTCAGCTCAGTAAAAAATTGCTGCAACTGGCGGAGAAATACGAGTTCACGGAAGTAGCCCTAAACATCCATAAACTGCTCCGTATCCACTACGGCACTTGGACCGGCGAACCCAAGCAGTATGCACACCACAACCACCACTACAAACATTACCAGCAACTCTGGCAGTGGGAAGCCAAAGCGGAAGAATACTTCACGGAGCTGACCTTGCAGTATGTGCAGGATAAATCCCTCAAAACTGAAACAAGGGATCAAGCCCAAGCTTACTACGACGAGCTCGCCGCCCCCATGCAGGAGTACGATGCTTACCAACTCCACCTTTGCGGGCGGCTGATTCAACTCGCTATTGCTTCCAGCGTTGACGATCACGAAGCCACTGTACGCACCTGTGAGGATGCCATGGCCTTTTTCCGCAATAAGCCCTACCAAGCGCATGCCCCTTTGCAAATTTTCAGTTACCAGCAACTGCTTTCTTACATACAACTGCGCCGCTACGAAGCGGGCCGCAAGCTTGTACAGGCTTCGGAAGAATGGTTGCAGGAAGGCGACTTCAACTGGTTTAAGTTTCAGGAAGGCTACCTTAAACTGGCCTTCCACACACAGCAGTATACCGATGCTTACAATACTTTTATGCGCGTGGTGGAGCACAGCCGCTTTCGCTACCTGCCTTCTGAGCTGAAGGAAGTATGGCGTATATACGAAGCCTATCTGCACTATGTCTTGTGGATGGGGGCCGTGGATGTCAAACAGCCCGCCAAGCGCTTCAATAAATTCCGGCTTGGCAAATTCCTCAACGAAACGCCCATCTTCTCCAAAGACAAAAGAGGAATGAATGTCACCATCCTCATCATTCAAATCTTATTCCTTATCGCCCGTGAAAAATATGATGCGGTAATCGATAAAGCGGAAGCCGTTGATAAATACTGCTCCCGCTATTTGAAGAAAGACGAGACCTACCGAAGCAACTGCTTCATCAAGATGCTGCTGCAGATGCCCAAATCAGCTTTCCACCCGGCAGCGGTACGCCGGCATACTGACAAGCTGCTCAAAAAGCTGAAGCAGTATCCCAGCCAGGCGGTTACCAATGCGCACGATATCGAAATCTTGCCTTACGAAACGCTTTGGGCCTTCGCCCTCGCCTCGTTGGACCAACAACAGGTCGATATGCGTTGATTGCTGCTAGCTACGCGCTCTTCTGTTTGCATTTATTCACTACAGCCGCCCCCTCCCGATGCCGGCTGTCACTTTCCAGTACCTGATCCTATACGACTATGCCTTTTGAAGCTGTGCCCAATGCTTTGCAGGAGAGAACCTGCCTATGCTAAGGTAACATAGTTTACTGTTTTTAAATTAGTTAAGTGGCTCTTATTCAGCTTTTTATGATTTTAAGCGGGTAAAAGGTGTTGTTTTTTGGCGCATAAGCGTACAGGCTTCGCTGTCTGCTCTAGCGGTCAGCAGTCCTACTACCTTGTGAGCATCAACAAAAACCTAAACAAATATGCACAACTCAAAACCACATTCAATTGAAGCAGCTAGGGACGTCATCGTGGTAGATGTTATAGAGCCCTAAGTTGCAAACGGTAGAATCACAATGCAACGAAAAAAATGGCGACCAACTTCAAACATTTATTCAACAAACAGCCATCGATGGCTAAGGTGCGACGTCATACTGGGAGCGCCGTCCAAGAACTGCCTCGGGTCCGGTATTTGCCGGATTGTGACGGCGGGGGCGGCGAGCGCTTCCTGTGGATGCCTGCATCATTTGCCAGCTTATTGCCTAAAGTGGGGCCAGCAACAATTGCAAATGGCCTTCAACCTACAGTCCGCTGAGCCGGCGCTAGTTCGCCGGCACTTCAGCGGGTCTTTCGTCCAAGAAGAATCCGTCCAAGTTCCCAAAGACTTGCATCAACTACTAGGCTTAACCAAACAATGGATTCTTCCGGGAACGTATGCTTTGCAGCCACTCTCTTTGCACCTAAGGCATTGGAGGCTAGAAAAAGCAACTCCCTTACCTATGGTGGTCTTCGCCTTAAGCGAGACCGCAACCATAATCCCTCAACTACAAACAACCGATGTGCTCGAATAGCTTAGCTAATCGGCACTAGTTGACTCCCTATTGATTCAGGTTACTGATCTCGTCTAGTGCAGATCAGTAACCTTTAGTCAGGCTTCCGATGCGTACACCTTGGATAGCCTCAGACTTTTTTGCCACAGGCAGACCTAATAACAAATCGTGATCTAATGAAACACTATTGCCAGTTAAACGAAAAGAAGGAGCTTGCCGTATGTCGTGTTATCGGCCTACGGTATTTTGGCTATAACAAACTACCTGAACGCAAACACCGATATGGTCTTCGAGCCACGCTTATTGCACTAGCTTTCTTTTTTGTCCTTCCGAACAGCTTCGCACAGTTGCAATTGGAGACAGGGATAAGTTCCAGTGTGACCAAAGTTGCAACAGAGGATAAGATAACTTATTTCATTTCTTATGGCACCATAAGCCTGACCGAATCAGCGATCAACGCGGAAATCACGGTACCGTTGCCATCGGGTACAAATCTTGCCGGATTCAGCGGCACTACCGATGTAGCTGATGCCGCTGTAGTCGGAACGGATTTAATTATCGATATGATCGACCCTTTACCTGCAGGGTCCTCTGGTATTATGACCTTGGAGCTTGTGGTAGAGGCAGGGTCTTTTTGTGATGGAGACATGATCACTACGACTGCCGTATTCACAGCGGACAATGCAGATAATACAGCGACCGCTTCTACGGACGTTACAGTAGAAGCCCTTAACCCAGACTGGGAAGTGGATGTCAGCACAGGCGTCGTAGGCGTGCCCGGGTCGAACTCGGTATTTGACGTTACAGTCGGTCCAGCATCCAGTACGGGCTATATCAGCTTGGAAAACGGAACGGTCACGCTAGATAAGCCAGCAAATACGACTGTCGTAAGCTGCGATGGCTGTGCGGTTTCTGGCAATACTCTGAGCTGGAGTGTGTCTGATTTGAATGCTCCAACGTCCTTTTCAGTCGTGCTAAATTTCCCTTCACCGGCTTTTGATTTCGGAGACCCCTTTACACTAGATGGCAGCTTGAATGGCACAACAGACGCCAACTGCCCCTTCCCAGTCAGTGATACTGACACGGAGTCTGGTATGCTGCCTGCTCCTGACCCAGAAGTTGAATGCGCTGCCAACCTGAGTGAATTAGAAATCGGTGCTTCCGGCTCTTATACCGCTAATGCTACCGTGCCGGGCAATACTGAAGTGGATGATTTGACACTAACCATAGACATCCCTGCCCAAATCAACGTAACAGCGATCAATGCGGCTGAGTATTTGTATTCCGGTATTAATGCTACCCTAAGTTATACCACCAACTTAAATCCGTCCCCTCAGTTGCTGGGTAATTTCGTGACCTCCAGCAGTGCAGGTGCGTTCTCGCTACCCAGCCTCGGAGCAGGCGAATACCTCACCAGCCTGGTCTATGAATATGGAACCGTTCCACCAGGGTTTGAAATACTGGGCGGTGGGATCAGCTTAGGTTACGATGTATTGAGTGTCGATCAAGATGGCAATACCGTGGTGGGGGCTAACCCACGCGTTACGCTTTCTCCTGAGGCAGACTGCCCAGGAAATACTACTTATACTTGCGTGAGCCCAAGCGTCTCCGTAACTGCAGACTATCAGGGAACAGCCCTGTCTTCTAATTGTAGTAACTCAGAACTGGCTAGAACACCGCCCGAGGGGCCCGGTAACCCCTCAAAATCTGGAGGCTCTGAAACAGGCACCTCCGTGTTCCCAGGCCAGGAAGTCAGCTATACAATCAGCTTTCAGCAATGCGGGCAAAACCCACTCACTAATGGCATGGTGACCGATGTCCTTCCAGCAGGAATGGACTTTGTGCCTGGGTCCGTTACCTATAGTCCTAATTTCCCCATGACGCCTGCTTTCAGCCAGTCTGGCCAGACGCTAACCTGGGACTTATCTGCATTTAACCTATCAGGCGCCATGCCGGGAGAGGAGTGTAGTGCCCCGTACTTGATCTCTTACAAAGCTACCGTAAGCGCGGTGGCTTCAGGAAGCTCATCTATACCCTTAACTAATACATTCTCGGTTACCGGAGATGATGTCGATATCCCAGGGGCACCACCCGTTGAGGATAGTCAGACGGTCAATGTATTGCCTTTAGGGCCCAACAATCCCGATAAGTCTTACTCCGGAGCGAGTACGGTCAACCCCGGGGAGACTATTACTTACTTTCTAAACTTTGATATTCAGGGAAATGCAGATGCTTCAAATGTCATTATGATTGACGTTTTACCTTTGGGGCTTGACTTTGTTCCGGGTACAATCTCTTATAATGGGGGGATGCCGGCGGCTGACAACGCCGGAATGGAGTATGATGCAGTCAACCGGACACTTTCTTTCAATTGGGCTACCTTACCCGGTGCTCCCGATGGAAATACAAATATATCCTACAGCGTGAGCTATGATGTGATGGTGCCCCAGGGCTTTCAGCCTGGCCCTATTCAAAACTGCTTCACCGTGGATGGGTCAGGGCCGGATTTCAGGACGGACCCTCCCCGCGAAGACTGTTCCACCATAACCATCAATCCGGTCGTCCAAATCACCTCTCGTAAAGGCGTGCAAGGGGATTGTGACCCGGATTTCGTTTTTTTCAACTCCGGGCAGCCACAAGCGGACCCCGCCAACGGCAATTTCAATGGTGTGGCCCAAACTTTTGAAGGCGGAAGCGCGGACTTCAAAATGATTATCGAAAATACGGGTAACGTTGCCGTGAAAGACTTGGTAGCCATCGATATCCTACCATTCATAGGGGATCAGGCTGTTTCTGCACCCTTTGACCGTTTATCAGAATGGCGGCCCAATTTCACCGGTATTACCTCTATAGACCCAGGGATTGATGTTTTCTATACAGTAGAGCAGAACCCATGCCGTACAGAGTTTAGCCCGGCTGTTAACCCCTCAGGCTGCACCGGCCCACTCTGGAGTACAACGCCGCCAGTGAATCTGGCGGATGTACAGGCATTGAAGTTTGAGCTGGCTAACCCGATCGCACCGGGTGAATCCGTCGAGATCGTCTGGAGTATGCTGGCACCACCAAACATTGCCACCGAATTGATCGCCTGGAACTCTTTTGCCTACCAGGGTAGAAGGACAGACACACCGGGTATGGAGTACTTCTTCACCGTAGAACCCAACAAAGTAGGGATTTACACGAAGCCAAGAGGTGTGGCGGTTGGAAATTACGTCTGGATGGACGAAAACGAAAATGGCATACAGGACGAAGGGCCAGAATCAGGTGTTAATGGTGTGGAAGTCACCCTTTATTCTGTAGGCCCCGACGGCATCAAAGACGGTCCAGGTACGGGGGATGATATGCTGGTCGGTACCAAAATTACCGGTGATGATGGCAATGGTGATCCGGGATATTATTTATTCCCCGATTTGGACCCCGGTAGCTACTATGTGGTATTCAACTCGGCTACCTTCCCTTCCGGCCTGACCGCTCCGGGTGACATGCCCACTATATTGAACGCGGGCACGGACGATACGGTCGACAGCGATGCCGATATGAGCACCATGTTCATGACGGATGCCACACCGGTCCTAGACGGTGGAATGGTAACGGAAGACCTTACACTCGACCTGGGCCTCACGCCGACTAAATGCAATTTGATACCAAATATCACGGTAGTGTGTGATAACCGCAACACCACAACCACCAACGACGACCGCTACTACTGGTATGTCAGTGTTGACCGGGTTGTGGATGGGACCACGCTGAATGCGTCAGCGAATGGCAGTGATCCGGCTACCTTTTATATGTTCGTGAAGAATGCCTCTGGTGATCTGATCGATGTCGTAACTGATGTACCCTATGGCACGCAGGTTCCTGGGGCTCCGGGCTATGGCCCTTTCCCTATTAGCAATGGCGATTTAAGCATCATGCTGCAGGATAACTTTGATATCACCTGTACTACTACTGCGGCGGTGGAAGCGCCAGCTACCATCGAAATCGCCAGTGCTACAGCCACCGATTGTATATACAATGGTACGGCTATTGAATACGATCTGAGCGGTACGGTCAATATCGGTGGTACGCCTCCTCCGGGCTCCCGTCTGGAAGTTTTCTTCACCGAGAATGGTGTTGTCCAGAGCCAGGTCTTTGATCCGATCGCAACCGATGGCAGCTACAGCTATAGCTTTACCGGCCTCGGCTGCAGTGGAGAGCAATACAACATCCGCGCCCGTTTTATCGACGCTATGGGGAATAGGGTAGACAATACCTGTGAGGGCATCCGGAACTTCCGGGAGTCAGGCTTGGATTTTGGCGACTTACCGGAAGGTACCGGGTACCCGACCACGGC
Organism: Bacteroidota bacterium; assembly: GCA_009908745.1. GTDB lineage: Bacteria > Bacteroidota > Bacteroidia > Chitinophagales > Saprospiraceae > Phaeodactylibacter. The sequence continues at coordinate 928 of JAAAOU010000539.1, read as the reverse complement.
TGCCAATATAGGGGCTGTACACATGGTGCCTCAGAACCCTGTCATCAAGTTGGGAGCAAGTGTAGATACGGAAAACGATGGCCAGCCTTCTGCATTGGCAGATGGGGATGGCGGGGACGAAAATGGCTTTGATCCCGCTGATGTGCTGTTTGTCCGTGGAGGAACCGTTGATGTTACCCTTCCGGTCATGAATATGACCGGCGCAACGGCTAAGTTGACCCTGTTTGCGGATTGGGATAACGACGGCACATTCAGCGGTACGAATGAAATGTACTCCGTCAATGTGCCAAATAATGCTACATCTGTAACGATTCCTAATGTTTCACCTCCCGGTAGCTCACCCATCAATACCCCTGTTGGACTTCGTTTCCGGATTAGCACAGACATGGCGGCCGTAATGAGCGAAACGGGGGTTGCACCCGATGGCGAAGTAGAAGATTATCTGGTAGAGGTGGTCGCTTTAGATTACGGTGACCTTGCAGACAACGGTGCCGGTACAGACGAGCAAGACTACGAAACCCTCTCGGGCAGCAACGGTGCGGTACACATACTAAGCACAAATCCAGCTGGAGATATCGATTTGAAAATCGGTGCCAGTGTCGACGAAGAACTCGACGGCCAGCCCAGCGCGGATGCCGACGGCGACGGGGCGGACGAAGACGGTTTCGACCCGAATAGTGTGATGTTCGTGCGCACCCAAGCCGAAGACATCGACATCCCGGTGATGAACACGACGGGCAGCGAAGCGAAGCTGACGCTGTACGTAGACTGGGACAACGACGGCAATTTCGACGAGCCCAATGAGATGTTCTCGGTCAATGTACCGGATAATACGAACGGCGATGTGACCCTTTCTGGCGTCACACCACCGGCGGATGCTGCGCTGAACACCGACCTTGGTTTCCGCCTGCGCCTGACCACAGACATG
>JAAAOU010000120.1 GCA_009908745.1 Bacteroidota bacterium | reverse complement strand
TCAGGGTAGTCAGTTCATAAGCCTCATGCACACGGCGGATGTAATCCTGTAGGTGTTCCCGCATACGAGGGTCAAGCGCCGACAGCGGCTCGTCCAGCAACAGCAATCGGGGCCGGCGGACCAGCGCCCGCGCCAAGGCCACCCGCTGCTGCTGCCCACCCGACAACTGCTGGGGGTAACGGTTGACTAAAGCCTCCAACGCCATAATCTGAATCAGCTCTTCTACCACTTGCTTGCCCTCCCCCTTTGCCAGTGCGTATTCGAGGTTCTGCCGCACATTCATGTTAGGAAACAGCGCATAATCCTGAAATACCATCCCTATCCCCCGCTGCTGTGGCGGCACATTGATCCCCCGCGCCGTATCCAGCCATACATTGCCGCCTACCTCTATGCGCCCGTGATCTGGGCATACTAGCCCCGCAATCATACGCAGCAGGGTGGTTTTACCGCTACCGGATGGGCCCGTAATGCCCAAGAACGACTTGGCCTCCACCTGCAACTCTACTTGCATCGGCCACTCGCCACTTGCGGTATGCAATTGTTTGTCAACTGCTATGCGAATCATATTGCCTGTTTTCCGAAAAAACTACCTCACTTACATGTTTTTCACATGCTTAATCCTTCGGCTTATGTGGGGATTCCCCGTTATTTGCTATCAGCTCATTGAAGCTAAATAAACACAAAGACGTAATTATATAAGTGTTGGGAGAATTTTGCCTCTTGGAGTCTAACTTCAAGAGGCTTTTTTATTTTCTCCAGTGCTCAAACAGCGTCACCACTCCAAAGATCAGTAAAAATCCGTAAACCGAATCATCCAGCGGCACCGATGTTATGCGGATGCCCAGGTACTCCTCGGGGTTGTAGATAACGACTGGTTCTTCGGTATAGCCGCCGGTAAGCACGCCGTTTACGATAAGAAAAGGGATCAAAGCGACAAGGTAGGATAGGTAGAACCGGCTGCGGTAGTGCCCTTCCAAAAAGAGCCAGTGGTAGCCCACAAAACCGCCGGTGAGCAGGAAGGTGGTACTAGTGTACAAATGCCCCCAGTACAGCAAGCCGATAAGCGTAAAACCGACTGCCATCAGCGGACTGAGCACCTTTTCGGCTTTTGACAGTATATCTTTCTTAACGTAGAAATTGAGGCACTCGTAGATGAATACACAAGCAAAGGGGACGGTGAAGAAAAACAACCACTCTTCCACCGGCAAGTGCAGCAGGCGAATACCCGTGAAATAGCGCTCATTGAAATTCCAAACCCCTTGGGCGGTAAAGAATACGTCCCACGCAATAAATAGTGCCCCTACCAGCAGTATGGCAGGCATCAGTGCTTTCCACTTCCGGTAGTAGTGTACGTTGCGGTCAAAACTGAGTGCAAAGACCGGCAGAAAAGTAAAAAGGTGCAGATAAAAGTAGACCCACGGGCTCTCCAGCCAAGGCAGTTGCCGCACAAGGGGGACTTGCATGAGGTAATTATCTGACTGAACGGTATCCGTCATCCATTGTAAGCCGACTAGCAGGAGCGGCACAAGCATTACCACCGCCTTGAGCAGCGGGCGGAGGCGGGCACTTACACGGGAAGGCAGCGCAGTGATACTATCCATACACTAAAGCAAATTCAAACTGTTGCGCAGGGCAGAGCTGAAGAGCAGCATGGCTTTGCGGCGGTTGGGCACCCGTATGCGCTCTTTGGTCACCCGTTCGGCAGGGGCAGAACGGATTTTCTTGAATAAGTTGGTGTAATAAATGTAGGCTAGATATACTCCAAAGCGGGCCCCCTCCGGCAATTGGACAATACCCCGGTAAGCGTCATTGAAGTCTTTCTCGATATCCGCTTCGATTTCAATTTTGTCCTCGTTGCAGAACCGCGTGTAATCGACGCCGGGGAAGTACACTCGCCCCCGCTCGTCGAAATCGCTTTTCATATCGCGCAGGAAATTGATCTTTTGGAAAGCAGCCCCCAAGCTGCAGGCCGGCGCTTTTAGCCGCTCGTACATCTCATCATCGCCTTCCACGAATACCCGCAGGCACATCAAGCCGACGACTTCCGCCGAACCGTAAATGTACTTTTTGTACAGGCTGTCGTGGTAGCGGTCGAAGTGTAAGTCCATTTCCATGCTATCCAAGAACGCATCGATCAGCTCCCGCTCGATTCCATACTGATGCACTGTCTCTTGGAAAGCGTGCAGTACCGGGTTGAGGCTAATGCCTTCTTCTATGGCCCGGTAAGTGTCTTGGCGGAAGCGGTCCAGCAGTTTCTTTTTGGGGTAGTTGTGGAAGGTGTCTACGATCTCGTCGGCAAAGCGGACGAAACCATACACGGCGTAGATGGGCGCTCGGAAGCGCTTGTCAAACACGCGTATGCCCATGGAGAAAGAAGTGCTGTAACGATTGGTAATGTGCTTGCTGCACTCCCTGCACACTTTGTTGTACAAGTCCATCATGGTGTTCTCGGTTTAGTGCTCAATTCCTATCGTAGCGGTGGTTGCCCCGCTTCAAAACTAGGGTTTCACCGTTTTGTAAATTTCATTGGCCACCACACTGCCGGAGATCAGGGAGGGGGGTACTCCCGGGCCTGGCGTAGTGAGCTGGCCGGTATAGTAAAGGTTGCCCACTTTTTTGCTTTTCAGCTTGGGCTTCAAAAATGCCGTTTGGAAAAGGGTATTGGCCAAGCCGTAAGCATTGCCTTTGAAGGCATGGTAGTCCTTTTCAAAATCACGGTGGGCAAAAGCCCGCTTGTAGCTGATATGCGGCCGGATGTTCTGCCCCGTCAGTGCTTCCAGCCGGTCCATCACAATATCGAAGTATTGCTCACGCTTTTCGTCGGTGTCTTCTAGCCCCGGTGCTAACGGGATCAAGATAAACATATTTTCCTTGCCTGCTGGCGCTACCGAGGGGTCTGTCACAGAAGGGGCACAAACATAAAACAGAGGGTCACTCGGCCACTGCGGCTTGTCGTAAATTTCGACAGCGTGTTTCTTGAAGTCGGCATCGAAGTAAAGATTGTGGTGGTGCAAACCCTCAATTTTTTTGTCCACTCCTAAGTAGAATAACAAGGAAGAAGGGGCCATTGTGCGCTTATCCCAGTAGCTCGGGCTGTACATACGGTGCTCGGGCTGCAACAACTGCTGTTCTACGTGGTGGTAATCGGCACCCCCCACCACGATATCCGCTTCGTATTCCCCATTTTGGGTGATCACCTTGGTGGCGTGGCCGTTGGGTACGTAGATTTGCTGTACCTCTTCGTTCAGTTTGATGTCTACGCCCAGTTCCTCCGCCACGGCAACCATGCCTTCTACGATTTTGTGCATGCCGCCTTTGGGGTACCAAGTGCCGAGCGCCATATCCGCATAATTCATCATGCTGTACAGCGCGGGTGTGTTTTCCGGCGTAGCACCTAGGAACAGCACCGGGAACTCCAGCAGTTGTATCAGTTGTTCGTGCTTGAACAGCTTGCGGATGTGCTTGGAGATAGACGTGAACATTTGCAGCCGGAACAGGCTCATCAGTATCCGCGTGTCCGCAAATTCCATGATAGAGTGGGAAGGCTTGTGCACGAATTCGTTCATGCCGACCTCGTATTTGTACTGCGCCTCCTTGAGGAACTGACGGAGCTTCTGGCTGCTGCCCGGTTCGTAGCGTTCAAACATGGCTTCCAGTTCCTGCATATTGGCGGGTACTTCCATGCTATCGCCTTTTCCGAAGATCACTTCGTAGGAGGGGTCGAGCCGTACAAGCTCGTAGTAGTCGGAGGGTTTTTTGCCAAACTGCGCAAAGTATTGCTCGAACACGTCCGGCATCCAATACCAGCTAGGCCCCATGTCAAAAGTGAATCCTTCAGCTTCAAATTTGCGGGCCCGACCGCCGGGTATGCTGTTTTTTTCTAAGATGGTAACGTTGTACCCTTTTTGGGCGAGATGGGAGGCTGCGGAAAGCCCCGCGAACCCCGAACCTATGACGATGACTTGTTTTGCCAAGGCAGTTGCTTATTTGGTGAATCAAGCAGGAAACAGCGGCTTGCGTTTTTTGTTTAAGGGTTTCTACACAGCAGCGACATAAAGTTCAACAGGAAACCACCTCGGCTTACAGCTGTGCCACTTCCTCTTCAAGCTGCCGTACGGCAAGGGCGGTATCAACAGCCAACTGCTCGATATGCTGCTCTAAGACGGGGTCAAGCCTTGCCTCGGCAGCTATCTGCTCTACCGCAGCAGCTAGGTCTTGTTGAACGCTCATGCCAAGGGTCAGGTAGGAAGGCTTGAGCCGGTGGGCAGCCTGGTACATACCCTCCCAGTCTTGCCGGGCGTACGCTTGTTGGAGCGACTCGACCAACTTGGGCCCTTCGGCAACAAATGCACCAACAATATCCCGAATAAGCGCATTGTCCCCGCCGCTAAATTCCTGCAAATAAGCCAGGTCGATTAGTGTTTGGGCAGAAGCCTGGCCGGCTAGATCATGCTTGCTTGTCTTATCCGACAGCCCTTCTGCCAACTGGGCATACAGTTGCTCCGGTACAAATGGCTTGGTGAGGAAACCATCCATACCCGCCTGCAGGGCCCGCTTTTTGTCGGTAGCCAACGCAGCAGCGCTCAAACCGATGATACGCGTATGCTGGTTGGGGTTGGCTTTGTCAGCACGAAGGCGGGCCGTTACCTCATACCCATCCATACCGGGCATGTGTACGTCCATGATTATGAAGTCGAAGGGCTGCTGCTTACTAAGCGCCAGTGCGGCCGGCCCATTATCAGCCACTTGGTGACGGCACTGCCAATGGTCAAGCATATAGGCTGTAAGCTTCTGGTTAACGGCATTATCTTCGACTACTAGCACGTTGCACCCGGCCAGAATGCCTAATGGCAGCGCAGGGGAGGTTGTGCCACGCTCTTCCAGGCTTGGCTCCTGTGTACAACCGAAAGGCAGGGTAACGGTAAACACGGAGCCTTTCTTTTCGCGGCTTTGCACCGTGATGGAACCTCCCTGCAGCTCCACCAGTTGTTTGACGATGGCCAGTCCCAGGCCAGTCCCGCCGTGGTTGCGGGTGATGTCCGCTTCGGCTTGCTTAAAGTTTTGAAATATCAGCTCAATTTTCTCTGCCGGGACGCCCACGCCCGTGTCAGCTACCCTAAATTGAAGGCGCGCCTGTTGATGGTCCTTTGCCAGCAGTTGGGTACGAACGCTGATGCGGCCTTTTGCGGTAAACTTGATAGCATTGCTCAGCAGATTGCTCAGGATTTGCGTCAGGCGGGTTTTGTCCCCTACCAACCAATCCGGCACTTTAGGGTCGTGTGTGCAGTCGAGGGCAACGTCTTGCTGTGATAGCTTGTAACGGAAGGTGCTAACGAGCCGATCGAGCAACTGTTGCAGCTGGAAAGGCTTGGCTTCAAACTCCATCCTGCCGGCTTCAATTTTGGACAAGTCGAGGACGTTGTCGATTAACCCCAGCAGACTGTTGGCGGAAAAGCGCAGGGCATCGAGGTACTCCTTCTGCCGGGGGGTGGTTTGGGTTTTGGAAAGCAGGTGTGCCATACCGATGACCGCATTCATGGGCGTACGGATTTCGTGGCTCATATTTGCCAAAAACTGCTGTTCTGCCCGCTGGGCTTGCACAGCTTGCTGCCGGGCTTCTTCGAGCCGGTCCCGCTCTACCATCAATTGTTCTTCCGCTTTTACTTGCGCGGTAATATCGCGCACGATATCCCGGGACCCGATGTAGCGCCCTTGCTCGTCCCATACCGCACTTGAATTTACCTCAACATGCCTGACGTGGCCGGCCAGGGTGATGATACGGCCGCGGTAGCCGCTATAAGCCCCCTCTGTGCGAAGTTGCTGCAGATAACGTTGCGAGCGCTTTTTGTCTTCCGGATGCACCAGAGCAGCGATATTGACGTAGATGGGAAGGTCGCCTTCCGGGTATTCCAGAATGCGGCGGGCAGCACGGTTGACGGTGGTGATGTACCCGGCTTCGTCGGCAATTAGCAGTGCATCGTTCATGTTTTCAAACAGGTCCTGATAACTTGATACGCTGTCTTCCATTTTCTGGCGCATCAAATTGACAGAGCGCTGTTCCTGCCGCAGGCGCTCGTGTGCCATGCTTTGGTCGATCGACCTGCCGAAATGCTGTATGACTTTGGCTAAAGCCGGCATATCAATTGTGGAGGCGGCGCCTTGTTCTTGCTCCTGAATCAACCGGACAAAACCCAAGCCTTCAATTCTGAACACCAGTATCGTACACTTGGTCAGCGGGCATTCAGCCCCCCACTGCTCGGGCTGCTCTGCTTCCTCTGGGCACAGGCAGAGGTAATCAACTTTTTGCAACTTCCGTACGAGGGGATGGTTTTGGCTAACTGCTTGCCCCCATGCCTGCTGCTCAGGGTACTGATAGGTGCGCTCATAGGCCCCTGACATGGTACGGTGCCATATACTAGCTTCTTGCAATTGCATCAGATTGACGAGCCGCTCCAAGAACAAAGCGGCATTGGTTTTGGGCGAAAGCGACTGCCCGATGGCTAGAGCGAGCTCCAACAGTATTGACTGCCCAGCGTGTTCAGAAGCTGCCATAGGTTATATCTGCTCTTTTTCGTCCTTCAGCATCCGGTATATGGTAGACTTGCCAATATCCAGCAACTTGGCTACGCGGGGTACGTCTCGGTTGTATTTTTCCAAAAAATGGAATACGATACGCCGTTTATATTCCTCCATAGTGAGTGACTCGGTAAGAAAATGCTGCTCACGCCGCGGGCTTTGAAAATCAATGTCCTCCTCTTGTATGGCATCGCCGTCTGCCATTACGGCGGCCAGCTCTACGATGGCTTTCAACTCTCGGACATTGCCCGGAAAATGGTACCCCAGCAGTTTGCTTTTGGCGGGTTTTGAGAACACCATTGCCGGCAAACGGTTTTGCGCCACGAACTCCTTCAGAAAATGGTCGGCTAGCTGTATGATGTCACCGCCCCGTTCCCGCAGCGACGGCATCATGATCTTCAAGCCCAGCAAGCGGTAGTACAAGTCTTCCCGAAAGCGGCCGGCTTTGACGGCAGCGGCCAAGTCTTGATGGGTTGCAATGATGATTCGGGCATCAAATGAGACGGATGCTTCCCCTCCCACACGGGTGATAGCCCGCTCTTGCACTGCGCGGAGCAGCTTGGTCTGCAAGTGCAAAGGGATTTCCGCCACCTCATCTAGGAATAGCGTCCCTTGGTCGGACAGCTCAAACACACCTCGTTTGCGGGCCACCGCGCCAGTAAACGCCCCTTTTTCATGCCCAAACAGCTCGCTTTCTGCCAGTTCCTCAGGTATAGCGCCCATATTGACGGCAATGAAGGGGCCCTCACGCCGAGGTGAGTTGTAGTGTATGCTTTTGGCCACCACTTCTTTGCCGCTGCCCGTCTCGCCGTGCAGGGACACGGTGATGTTGCTCTGCACGGCCTTGCGCATCAAGCGGAAAACGCGCTGCATAGGTGGGCTGGAGCCAATGACAGAATGGCTGAATTCATATTTGGCGGCGACTTCCTCCCGCAGTTCTTCGACTTCCCGCTGTAGTTGGTGCTGTTTTTTAAAAAGGTCAATGGCATTTAGCAATCGCTGTTTCACCTCTTCATCCTTGGCGATGTAGTCAAAAGCACCAGCTTTTAGTAACCCGACAGCCGTGCTGACTTTTTGCTGGTTGGACAAAATGATGACGCCGATGTTTTCCCGGAAAGCCTTGATGCGTTTGAGCACCTTTTCCCCTGGCAAATCAGGCAAAGAGTAATCCAGAGAAACAAGGTGAGGGTCTAAGTCTAGGTGGTCCAGGCATTCCTGCCCGGTCGAAAACACATGTACCTCGTGCTCTGGATTGAGTTCGGCTACATACTTGACCATTTTTTGGTAGAGCGGGTCGTCTTCCACTACAAAAATGCGGCAAGCCGTATCTATTTTTTGCATATCCGTTCTCATCTTAAGTTGATACTGGCTTAGTAGTTGTGCGGTTTGTCTATTGGCAATACTGTGACGCCAAGATGACTGTGAGGTCACACCCCTACAGCAGCTTTTACGATCGCCTGATAGACGACCTCTGCCGTATGCGCCCAGCTGAACTGCTGCCGCTGCTGCTGCCCTTCAGCGATCAATCGCTGCCGCAAACGTGGCTGCTCGTACAACTGCCGGAGGGCCTCGGCGATACCCGATACGTCCGTCGGGTCCACTAGCAAAGCCGCCTTGCCCGCTACTTCCGGCATGGAAGTCGTCTGTGAAGTAATGACCGGCACTTCTGCGTGCATCGCTTCCAAAATCGGCAGCCCAAAGCCCTCGAAAAGCGAGGGGTAGGCAAAGCCTGTGGCCCCGCCTAGCAGCTGCGGCAAGTGAACGTCTGATACATAATCTAAGAATTTAATGTGGTCTTTGCAACCGGAACGCTCGTAGGCTGCCTTGACCGGCCCGGTTTTCCAAGCGAACCGCCCAGCGATCAGCAAGGAAATTTCAGCCCCGGTAGAGGCCCTGAACTGGCTAAAGCCTTCAATAAGCCGGTGTACGTTCTTTCGGGGGTGGACAGCGCCGATATACAGGAAGTAAGGCTGACCGTTATTAAAATCGGCGCGTGCCGCAGCTTGGCCTGCTTCGTCCAGCGGCACAAACCCCTGCCGGCAGCCGTTGCCACAAACGGATATTTTATCGGCAGCTATGCCGTATCGTTGCTGTAAGTCTTGTTTGGTGTACTCAGAGACGCTGACTACTTGCGCCGCTTTTGCACAGTAACGGGGTGTGAAATACCGGTAGTAAGCCCCCGCCAGGGCAGGGACGCCATTGTCTTTTTCTTCAAAAGCTAAATCGTGTACCGTAAGGACGGTAGGGGTATCTGCTGCCAGCGTGGCGAAGCCATCGGGTGAAAAGAACACATCCGCTCCAGCCCGCTCCAGCAGGCGGGGCAGCTGCCATTCAAACCAGAGGTACCAAAGAACTGGGTGGCGGGCGGGCGGGTGGACGATCTCAGCCTGCACCTGCTCACTGAATAGATACTGCTCATCGTATGCCCGGTCGAATATGAAGAGGTATTCGTGTTCCGGGTGCCGCTCTACCAGACGACGGCACACCTCATAGGTATACCGGCCTATACCTTCCAATTGACGGGGCAGCAAAAAGCGCGTATTGATGGCTATCTTCATCCGAGCAGTTTATCTCCCGCAAAGATAGCAGATCGCCGGACAACTTCAGAAGGACTGCCGGTAGCAGCGTTCCAAGGCAGTCAGAAAGTCGGCTTTACGGCTGTTGGAGACGCTGACCGAGCGCCCCCCTTGCAGGACGATCTGCCCGCCCTTGCCCCGGATGTATTTTTCGATCAAGTGCAGGTTGACGATGTGGGAACGGTGGACGCGCACAAACTGCGGGAAAGGGTGGAGCAAAGCCTCCATGCTGCGCAAAGTTTTGCAGACCAGCACTTTCTTGCCATTGGTCAGGTGTAGGCAGCTGTAGTTGCTCTCGGCAGTGAGCAGGGCCAGTTCTGCCACGGGCTGAAACAAATACCCTTCCAGTATAGGGAGGGCAATCTTCTGGGGTGCCGGGTCTGTAAGGCCTTTGGCAAAGGTCTTTCGTTTTGGAGACAGGGATACCATTTTCATCGTACGTTATTTTTATTGCCCAATGTTAAGAGAATACGGCCTAAAAGACAACGTAAATATCCTGTATTGTCAGGTTTCAGAATTTTATTACTTTTGGTTTTGACAGCTTCATTTGACCAAAATAAGTAGGTCATGCCAAAGACGCCTTCCGACAAGCTCTACCAACTCGTGCACGCGCTTTCCAGCTCTGAAAAGCGGTATTTCAAGGTCGTTGCTGGCCAGCAAAGCGGCAAAAACAATAAGTACCTGCGGCTTTTCGAAGCCATCGAGGCGCAAGATCAGTTTGATGACAATGCGCTCAAAGTGTACTTGTACGGCACGCAACAAATACAGAGCCGCAAGTACTCGGAGCTCAAGGCTTACCTCTATGACATGATACTGAAGAGCCTGCAGGCTTACGACGAGAAGAGCAGTGTGGCCTACCGGCTGAAGCACCTGCTGCTGAGTGTTCGGGTGCTTTTCCGCCGGTCCCGGTTTGAAGACTGCAAGCCGCTGCTGGCCAAAGCCCGCAAGCTGGCGCAACAGTACGAGCGGTTCAATACGCTGCTGGAGATTCTCGAGTGGGAAAAGCAAATTGCCTACACGGAGGCCAACGTAGACTACCTAGACCAAGAACTGGAACGTATTGCGGCGGAGGAGCAGCGTACACTGGAGCGCTTGCAAACCATAGTGGCGTACCGCAATACCTTTTTCCGCTTGCTGGTCCTGACCCGCAAGGGCAGGCTGGGGGGTGCGGGTGCCGGCAAAAAACTGGAGGACCTGATCGAGACCCCACTGCTGCAGGAGTTTTCTATGGCGGATTCGCATCAGGCTAAGGTGCTTTATTTCCGGGCGCTTTCCATTTACCATTTCGCCAAATCAGACTGGCCTGCCTTCTACAAATACAGCAAGGAGCTCGTGGCGCTCATCGAAAGCCAGCCTTATTTATTGAAGGAGGATGTCTCGGAGTATATTGCTACGGTAAGCAACCTGATTGTCAGTTGCTTCACCTTGAAAAAACACGGGGAGATCGAGCTGTTGCTGGAAAAGCTCGGCAATATTACCGCCCTGACGCAGGATGATGAGCTCAAGATCCACCGGCAATACTACCAGAGCAAGTTTTCCCTCTGCATCACCACCGGCGCGTTTGAGGAAGGCTACCGGGCGCTGCAGACGCACATCAAGCGGGTGAAGCGGTTCCATCAGGCTCCTTTCCGCACCAATTCTTTTTACTTGTTTTATTTCTATATCTGCTTCGGTGCCGAGCAATACGAGGAAGCACTGGACTACTTGAACGAGTGGCTAGACTTGGAGACCACCGTAGAAAGACCTTACCTGCAAGGCGCGGCACGCTTGCTCAATTTGATCATACACTTTGAGCTTGGCAACTACGAGTTGCTAGAATCATTACTCCGATCCACCTACCGTTGGCTGAGGAAGCACAATCAGCTACACGAGCTCGAGCGGCTGACGATGGGCTTCATTAAGCAAGCGCTGGAAGCACCGTCCACAAGAGAGTTGCAAGCTGCCTACCAATCCCTGAAAGCAGAACTGGCAGACCGCTCCCAACAGCAACAGACCAAAGCGTTTTTCACGCAGGTATTTGACATGATTGCCTGGTTGGACAGCAAAATGGAAAACAAGACATTTTCGGAAATAATCAAGAGGAAGTACCGTGTTTCCGCTAGCGGCTGATGCCCTTGCGCAATGGCTTCATCACCCCCTCGTCGCCACTTTTGGACTGGCTGCGAATGTCAATGTTTTCCCAGATGTAGGAGCCGTAAAAGCCTGTATTAATTGGGCCGTATTTGTAGCCTCCTTTCACGGCTTTACGTTGGGGCTTGCTGATACTTGCTTTTTTGAATGCGTCGAGTTTGTGTTGACGTTTTTTCATGTTGTTTCCTTTTTTCGATAAGGTGTGCTGCGGTTTACAGCTATAAAAACTCCTCAACAATATACGATTAAATATCGGCAAGGCGCAAACCCATTTAGCCCATAAGTCAGGTTTCTGACAAAGCATTCACTCGGTCAATAACTCATGGATCATCGGCCATAGCATTTGCGGTTCGTACCCCCTTTGCAGCACATATCGGGCGACTTTTTGCTTTTGCTCCCACCGGTTTTCGGTACGGACTTGCGCTGCTTTTTTCAAAATGAGCGACTGCAATGCCGCCTGATAATCGGCCTCCTCAATTTCCTGTAAGGCTTTCTTGATGCAGTAGTCAGATATTTGGCGGCGTTTCAGCTCCCGTTTGATGCGTTGCCGCCCCCACTTCTTCATGCGGAATTTCCCCCTTGCAAAACTACAGGCAAACCGCTCCTCGTTGAGGAAGTTGTCCTCGAGCAAGGCCAGTATGATCTCATCCTGCCAATCTGGGTATACGCCCATATCCCGTAGTTTCTGCCGTACTTCCTGATGGCAGCGGTCTTGATAGGCGCAGTAGCGTTGCAATTGGCGCAGGGCCTCCTCCTTGGTATACCATTTTGGCATGAAAACTACATATTTCAATTTCCGCAAGGTGGAAAAAATGGCTTATTTTCACTGTTGAAACCATATTCAGACCGTCTGAACCGCTGTGACTTTTGCCCGGAGCAACGTCTGAAATGGCAAATCCACCTTATAACAAAACAAAACACAACTTGAAATGGATCAATTGCTAAACCTCGAAGAACTCGGCCGGCTCGTAACCACCTATCTCCCGAAAGTAGCGGGTGCAGTATTAACCCTCATTATTGGCTTCTGGGTTATTGGCCGCATCACCTCCATGATGCAGCGCAGCATGGAGAAGAGCAAAATTGACAAAACCATCCGCCCTTTTCTGACCTCGCTGGTCAGTGTGGGCTTGAAGGTCTTGCTGTTATTCAGCGTGGCGGGCATGTTCGGCGTTGAAACCACCTCGTTTGTAGCGCTGTTTGGCGCGCTGGCATTTGCCGTGGGCATGGCGCTGCAGGGCAGCTTGGCTCACTTTGCCAGCGGGTTGCTTATCCTCGTTTTCAAACCGTACAAAGTTGGCGACTTGGTAGAAATTGGCGGCGGGCAGACCGGCCACGTGGTCGCTATACAAATATTCAACACCATTCTCAAAACGCTGGATAACCGCCGGATCATTGTACCCAACAGCGTGGTGACAGGCAATGTCATTACCAACATCTCGGGCCAAGGCACTATGGGCGTCGACATGACGTTCGGGATTGGCTACGGGGATGATATCGACAAGGCGCGCGAGGTCATCACGCAGGTAGCTAAAGCCTGCCCGTATGTGCTGGACGAACCGGAGACGCTCGTCAAAGTATCCGAGTTGGGCAACAGCTCCGTCAATTTCTTGGTCCGCCCTTGGATCAACAGTGAGGACTACTGGGCTACCTACTTTTACATGCACGAACACGTGAAAAAAGAATTCGACAAAGCGGGCGTCAGCATCCCATTCCCGCAGATGGATGTGCACTTCGACCAGCAAGCTGTCGACCCAGCCATCATCAACGGCGGTGCCAAGCCAGCGCCTTTGTCCTGATCGGCTATATATTTCAAATTCTGCTCGGAATAATGCGCTAAAAATGTGGTACTATGCCGTTTTTTCGCGATGTTCCCAATATTGCCTCCGCATCAAGGCCGCTGGAGGTTCAGTAGCATTCAACTTTTTTCACTTATACAACTTGTAAACCAACTATGGACATTCAACAGATTTTAGAATCTATCCAAGGGTTTATCGCCGCTTATGCTATGCAGGTAATCGGCGCGATACTCACCCTTATCATTGGCTTTTGGGTGATCGGCCGTGTCACACGGGTGATCAAGAGCGCTATGAAGAAGCGTATTGAAGACGAATCGATCCGCGATTTTCTCGGGTCGCTCATAAGTATTGGCCTGAAGGTGCTGTTGTTACTCAGTGTTGCCTCAATGTTTGGCATAGAAGTGACCTCTTTCGTCGCCATTTTCAGTGCGCTTGCTTTTGCGGTGGGCCTGGCGCTACAGGGCAACCTAGCCAACTTTGCCAGCGGCGTACTCATTTTGATCTTCAAGTTCTTCAAAGTAGACGACTTCATCGAAGTCAATGGCCACGCTGGTACCGTTACCGATATTTTCATTTTCCATACCGTGCTGGTCGCATTGGACAACCGCCTGATCATCATCCCGAACGGGCAAATCACCAGCAACGCCATCCAAAACTACACGGCGCAGGGTATCCGCCGTCACGACCTCACCGTGGGCATCGGCTACGATGACGACATCGACAAGGCCAAGCAGATCATCGAAGAGGTGGTCAAAGGCTTGCCCAATATCGAATTGGACGCTGGCTATGATATTTTTGTCAAAGAATTAGCAGACAGTTCTGTAAACTTTGCCGTGCGCTTCATGGCCAAAAATGAAAACTTCTGGCCGGCTTACAAGGTCTTCTTCGAGCGCATCAAAAAGGAATTCGACGCTAATGATATTGGCATCCCCTTCCCACAAATGGATGTGCACTTGGATAAAAGTGAGTAACCTCCGCCGTAATGCCTTCCAGCTACCTAGTTATAAAGCTGGAAGGCATTTTCATTTTTTGCCCGGAACTTTGCTTGCGGAGTAAGGGTTTTATCCTTAGATTTGCGCAGATTTTTTGGTCCCATAGCTCAGTTGGTTACCCCGATAGCTATCGGGGCTGACTCATAAGCAGTAGGCTCTTGGTTCAAGTCCAAGTGGGGCCACTATAACGATAATGTTCGTTGTTTTTTTGACATCGCGGTCCCATAGCTCAGTTGGTTACCCCGATAGTTATCGGGGCTGACTCATAAGCAGT
>JAAAOU010000288.1 GCA_009908745.1 Bacteroidota bacterium | reverse complement strand
GCATAGTCCTTATCGGAAATGACTGCCACATTTGCCAGCTGGGTATCCTCCTTGTAAGCACCGAGAATGTCCATAGAAATATTTGGGCAGGCGTGAGCCAGCTCTTCAAAAAAACCGCGGCTGAGCAAATCCAGGCCATTGCGGCGGGAAGCCTCGGCGTACAGCTGGTAAAAGGTGTCCATATCCCGCGATGTGGTTGCCCGGCGCACCGTGACGCCTTTCTTTTCGGCTTTGCGTACCATGTTCCGCCGCTTGCTTTCCAAGCTGTTTTTCCAAATTTCCTCTTCAGAAGCCTCAAGCTCAATAACCAAGGTGGCCTTCGCACGGGTTTTAAGGTTGCCGTACTGGCAGTTGAACGCTTCTAAGAGCGGAAGGGAGAACCCCTCGAAGGAGGTCTGGCTGGGGATGTCAAAGTGCACCCGCTCCACCGGTGTCGGCTGGTTGAATATCCACCCGCCGAAGGGGATGAAGTGCACCTGCCCGGACAGTTGCTTGCGCAGCTGCTTCTTGTAGCGGGTTTCATGAACGGGGCACAAGCCTATAACGCGCCCTTCCTCCCAGGCAATCAAATAGAAAAAATGGGTATTGAACGCCCTCGATACCAGCAAGTTCCAATCTGGCCAGTGGGTAGGGGCTGAGAAGCACCCGTTGAGGAATTCGGTGGCTATCGAGTAATCTTTGGTCCTTTCTACTTTCATGCTTTGCTAGCGCTTATCTCCGATACGCCCGTCTTGCTTTGGGGTTGGAAGTGCTGCAGGTGTTCCAGCACGTAGTCTACTTCCTCATTCGTCAGGTCAGCGTGCAGCGGCAGGGTGATGAATTTATGGGCTTCTTGTTCGACGTAGGGGCAACTGCCGCCGTACCGCTCAAACAGGGGCTGCGTACTCAGCGGCGTGTAGTGGCAGCCGGTAGCGATGCCCTTGGACTTCAGGTGGACCATAAGGTCGTCCCGTTGCTCTGTCCGGATGGCAAACATCCAGTAGTAGTAACGTTCCGGCTCAAACGGCAGCAGCGGCTGCACATGTGCCATACCGGCGATGCCATCAAGGTAGCGGCGGATGATAGCCGACCTTCTCCGGTTCATTTCCGGAAGCCGCTCTAGCTGCGCCAGGCCGATCGAAGCCGCCAGGTCGTTCATGTTGTATTTGTAGCCCGGCAGCGAAATTTCGTAGAACCAGTGCATGGCATCCATGTTGCTGGTATCGGTATATTTCTTGGCGGTTTTCCAGTTGTCTTTGTCGATGCCTACCCAGCGCAAGGCTTTGATGTCTTTCAGCGCATCCGGGTCGTTGGAGCAAATCATGCCGCCGTCCCCGGTCGTCATGACCTTTTTCTCTTCGAAGCTGAAGCAGCCGATGTGGCCCCAGGTGCCGATCATCTTGCCTTTGTACTTTGCACCGGCGGTGTGGGCGCAATCTTCTACTACCTTGAGCCCCTTCTCCTGTGCAAAATCCATAATCTCATCCATGGGCAGGGGATGGCCGGCGTAGTGCACTGCCATTATAGCGACGCAGTCCTCGTCGTATTTCCGCTTCAGGTCTTCCAAGCTCATGCCTAGGGTGACGGGGTCTGAATCTACGAACACGGGCTCCAAACGGTTGTAGAGTGCCGCGGTAGCACTGGAGGCGAAGGTAAGGGAGGGCACTAGTACCTTTTTCCCTTCCGGGAACCCGAAGGACATCAAGGCCAGGTGTAGGGCCGCCGTGGCAGAATTTAAGCCGTAGGCCTGCTCGCACTCGATAAATGCCGCCCACTTCTTTTCAAATGCTTTGAGGGCGGGCCCCATGCCCAGCCAAGAGCGGTCAAAGGCTTCTTTGATTTTCGCTAGTTCTTGCTCGCCCACGGAGGGCTTAAATAGACGTACGTTCATTAGTAGCTTGGGTTTAAAGCGGTGAATTTTTCACAAAAGGAGGTAAAGGAAGGCTGCTTGGCGTCCTTCTCGGAAACCAGCGGGGTTTCCACCGGCCACGCTATGCCGAGCTTGGGGTCATCCCACTTAATGCCGCCTTCGTGGTCTGGGGCGTAGGCGCTGTCTACTTTGTAGAGCACCTCGGCCTGCTCCGTCAGGGTACAGTAGCCGTGGGCAATCCCCCGGGGGATGTAAGCCATGTTTTTCTGCTCCCCCGAAAGGCGGATAGCGCCCCATTGCCCGAAGGTGGGCGAATCTTCTCTAATATCCACGAATACGTCAAAGATTGCTCCTGCGACTACCCGCACCAACTTGGTTTCGGCATGCGGCGGAAACTGAAAATGGAGGCCGCGCAGTGTACCCGCTTGGGTGCTCAACGCATGGTTTTCCTGCAGCCACTCCCGGTGAATGCCGTGCTGTTCAAACTGGGTACGGTCGTAGGCGCGCATGAAAAAGCCCCGCTGATCCCCTTTGGGCTGCAGCTGGATTTCCCAGACTCCTTTAATGTTTTGCTCGGTGAATGTCATGTGGAATGGGGTTTATGCGTAGTCGGCTGCGAGTTGCCCGGCCGCTTCCCCTACTCCAATGCGGAAGCGCCATGGCTTTTGCGCCCGGTCTTTGAAGTGGGAGCGGGTATCCACTAGGATCGCTTGTTCTTCGAGGTGCCGCTCGAAATCCTCGTCGCTGATCTTCCGGTACTGGGGCCAGATGGTAGCCACGTAGGTGACATTCGCTCCTTGCATGGCTTCCAATGGGTCTTCGAAGTATTGCACCCGCGACCCAAAGTGTTTTTTGGTGTTTTCCAGGGCAACAAAATCTTGTACTGCCACCTGATAGCCTCTTTCTAGCGCCATTTGCGCCAGCTTGATGCCCGGGGACTCCCGGATATCATCCGTATGGGGTTTGAAAGCGGTACCCAGGATGGCGATGCGCCGTATTTTCCCATTGGTAAAGTGGTTCAAGCCCATGTTGAAGACGTGCTCGAGCTGCGTCTCATTGACGTACAGCAGCCCGTCCAGCAACTTGCCATCTACTTTCAGGTCCTTTGAAAAGGCACGCAGGGCTTTGACGTCCTTCGGGAAGCAACTGCCGCCAAAACCGATGCCCGCCCGCAGGTAGGTGGAAAGCTTAGGCATAATCCGCTGCCCTTCCGTGATTGGCGAAAAGCGTTTATCGTGGATCACGCCCCAGAACACTTCCTCGGAGTCGACGCCCGGCAAGCGTTCGCAAATCCGGGCAATTTCGTTGGAGTAGGAAATCGTCAGGGCCAACAGGGCATTAGCCGTGTACTTGATCATCTCGGCGGTGGTTGGGTTGGTGATGATGATGTCCGCATCGGGGTAGCCATCGTACACTTCCCGCATGATCGCTTCCACCCTAGGCGAAGACACCCCAAGGACGATCCGGTCTGGATTCAGAAAGTCTTCTACCGCATTGCCTTCCCGCAGAAACTCGGGGTTCATGCAGAAGCCGACCTCCTCCTCGGTCTTGCCAGACGCTTTCAGGACGATGGGGCGGACGACCTTCATGGTGGTTTCCGGCACTACCGTGCTTTTGACCACTACCGTTTTGAAGGCCTCGGTGCCCTTGGTGGCAGCGCCGATAGCCCGGGCGGCTTGGCGAATGTAGGACAGGTCGATATGGTTGCCGTCGAAGGGCGTACCTACGGCGATGATCACCACGTCGGCTTCTTTGACCGCGTTTTCCGCGTCGAGGGTAACGCGGATGCGCTCCTGATTCTTGAGCAGCAGGGCTTCCAGCCCGGGCTCGTAAATGGGGGAGATGCCGTTTGAAATGTTGCGGACTTTCTCTGCATCCTTGTCGATGCAAACGATATTCTTACCGGTGTCCGCTAAGCCGATAGCGGTGACTAGGCCGACGTAGCCGGTACCAAAAACTGCAATGTTCACGATATCAGGTTATTGGTTGGAGAAATAGGTGGATTTGTACCAGCGGATGGCCCTTTGCAGCCCTTCGTCCAGGCTGACTTTCGGCTCGTACTGCAGCTCGCTGCGGGCACGGTCGATCACTGGGCAGCGCCGCTGCGGGTTGTCTGTCAAGTAGTCTTTCTCGGGGTTTTCCTTCCGCGAGATTTCCACATTGCCGAGTACGCTGGAAGTCAACTGCGCCAAGCCCCACATGCTGATCTCCTCCCTGTCGTTGCCGATGTTGTAGGGGCGGGCGTTTTCGCCGATCAGCAGGGCCCTGGTAAAGCCTTCGATGGCGTCCGAGATGTAGCAGAAGGAGCGGGTAGGGGAGCCGTCGCTGAAAAGCTTGATCTGCTGGTCTTCCAAAGCAAACTTGACAAAGTCTGGGATGACCCGGCGGTCGTTGAGCCGCATAAAGGGGCCGTAGACGTTGAACGGCCGGACGATCTTGATGGGCAAGCCCTTTTCCTGAGCGAAAGCGACCGAAATGGTTTCCCCGACCCGCTTGGACTCATCGTAGCAGGCCCGGGGCCCCGTGCAAGACACATTGCCCCGGTATTCTTCCCGCGTTGGGATTTGCTTCGGGTCGGGGTCGCCGTAGATTTCGCTGGTGCTGAAGTACAGAAAGCCTTTGAGCTGGCTGTGGTTGATTTTTTGGAGCATGTCCCAGTAGCCGATGGCGTTGACATTGATGGTCTCCAGCGGAAACTTTCTGTAGAAGGTAGGGGAGGCGATACCGGCGCAGTGGATGACGTAGTCGTAGCTCTTCGCCGGCAGGTCGTCCACGCCTTTGCCCTGGATGAGGGTGAAGCCGTTGGCGTGCCCGCTGATCTGATCGTCCAGCTCTACAATATCGCTGTCCATGCACAGGACTTGGGCTTTTTTCCGAAGCACCTCCCGGTTGAGTACGGAAAAGAGCGCGGTGAAATTAGACCCTAAGAACCCTTTGTAGCCGGTGATAAGCACTTTGCTGTCTTCGAAGCGCTCTACCAGGCCGCCTAGGTTGTCGATAATGCGCTGCATATCTTCTTCGACAACTGGGGAAAGGGTGTTTTTCGGTTTTACATTCGTTATGTCCATATCTGCCATTTTCGAGTGTTTGTCCACATTTCGTTTAGTCTTAAATAATCGCGGTAGGTATCCATGCAGTGCCAGAATTGCTTGTGCCGGTAGACCGCGAGTTGTCCTTTTTCGACCAGGGCGTCAAAGGGTTCTTTTTCCAGGTCGACGCCCGGGTCATCGGGGATGAGGTCCAGGAAGGAGCGCTTAAAGACGAAGTAGCCGCCGTTGATGGGTTCTTTGTCGTTGGTATCCTTCAGTTGCTGCTTGAATACTTTGACGCTGTCCCCGTTGGTGACTAAGTCGCCGAAGCGGGAAGCCGGGTATACGCCGGTGACGGTGCCGATGGTGTCTTTCGCTTTGGCAAATGCTACCAGCTTGCTGATGTTGACATCCGCCACGGCATCCCCGTAGGTCAGCATGAAGTAGTCTTCCTCTACGTATTGCCCCGCCAGCTTGGTCCGGTAGCCTGTCATGGAGTTGGCGCCGGTTTCCGCCAGGGTCACCTTCCAGTCGTTGCCGTTGTCGTTGCCATGCAATTCGATATTGCCGTTGGAAAGGTCCACGCTGAAGTCCCGGTTGTATTTGTAGTAATTGAGGAAGTAATCCCGGATGGCGTCCCCTTTGTACCCTAGCGCCAGGATGAACTCATTGAACCCATAGTGGGCATAGTGTTTCATGATGTGCCAGAGAATAGGTTTCCCCCCAATTTCTACCATTGGTTTGGGCTTGTATTCCGTCTCTTCTCGCAGACGGGTACCCATACCGCCGCATAGAATAATTGTTTTCATGCTGATTGTGTATTAGGTATTGATTAAGATGATACTGCCGCTTCGGTTAGGGCAGTATTTTAGAAAACAGTGTTGTGTTCAAGCGAGCCAGCAGGCTTGGCTTTTCTTTTTCGTAGTACCCGTTTTTGCCGTTGCTGTAATCGTAGCCGTAGCCATAGCCGTAGCGGGAGCTGAAGCCTGTTCTTCCTTTGATGGGAATGGCGTTCAGCAGTATGAAAGGGCGTGGCAGTTTGTCATTCTGGGCGATGTCCTCGATGATTTGGAAATGGTCTTTGCGGGTCATGCCTATTCGGACGACATACAAGCTGATCTGGGCCAGGTCTTTGAGCTGCAGCGCATCAGCGACCATCCCTACCGGCGGGGCGTCTATCAGGATGAGGTCATAACGGCCGCGAAGATCATCGATCAATTCCCGGAGCCTGGCGGACAGGATCAACTCGCTGGGGTTGGGCGGTGTCAAGCCGCTGTTGATCAGGTCGAGTTTGGGGTGCAAGCCGCTTTTGCGGATAATTTGTTTGGGCAGCATGGACGGGTCAATCAGGTAATCCACGACCCCGGTGGTTGAGCTTTCCAATTGGCTGTATATTGCTTGCTTAGGCCGGCGCAGGTCGAGTTCCAGGATCACCACCTTTTTGTTGGCCAGTGCTTGGGTCATGCCGAAATTGAGGGTCAGGAACGATTTGCCCTCTCCGGACATGCTGGAGGTGAACAGGACCACTTTTTGGTCACTACCGGGTGCGATGCAGGAAAAATTGGTCCGCAACAGGCGGAACATCTCGGCAATGGGCGTGCGGCTGTTTTTCTTGATCACCAACTGGCTGTCGGTGCGCTTCAGGCCAATAGCGCCAAGTACAGGCACAGCGGTATAATTGCTGATGTCGTCTTCGTACTGCACCTTCTGGTTTAAGAATTCAGAGAGGAAAACGAAGCCTGAGGGCAGGGCCAGGCCCATGAAAATAGCGGAGAGCCAGATGATTTTGCTATTGGGGCTGACGGGTATGCTCGGTACTTTGGCCGGCTCTATGAGTTTGCCGCTTGGTACTGTCACCGCCATAGAAATGGCAGATTCTTCCCGCTTTTGAAGCAGGTATAAATAGAGGTCTTCTTTCAGCGTTTTTTTGCGCTCCATCTCCAGCAGTTCTCGTTCGCGCTGTGGCAAGCTTTGCATGCGTGCTTTGGCTCCTTCCAGTACTTTGCGGTTAGCATCAAGGGTGATCTGGAAGTCATTTTTGATGGATTGGATGTTTTCGATGATGGTTTGGCGCAGGTTCTGTATCTGCCGCTCTGTCAATTTGAGGTCTGGGTGGGCAGGCCCAAGGTCATTGCGCTCTTGGTCCCGCTTTCTCATGAGCTCGTTGAAGTTTTCGAGCTGCCGGACGAGGGTAAGGTTGCTGATCCCGGCATTGGAGGGGACGAATTCGAACTTGTTTTGGTTTTCCAGAAGGAATTGTTCGATGGAATTCAAAATTTGCAGCTGCACCTCCGATTCAGAAATTTTCTCGCTGTAGGCGCTCATCTCATCCATGATCATGTCTCCTTCGGCGCTCAACTCCATGACGCTGTAGCGTTGCTTGTAGTTTTCTACCCTGGATTCCGCGAGGGACAATTCATTGGCGAGCATATCGATGCGCTCGTTGACCAGGTCAATGGTATTTTCAAAAACATGGTTCTTTTCCTCTACGGAGCTATTGTTGTAAGCTTTGATCAGCTCGCGGAGCACATCGCGGGCCCGTTCCGGAGAGACGTCTTCAATGCTCAGTTCCAAGATAGAGCTTTCGCCTACTTTGGCAATACCTACACTCCAAGACAGCATTTCGGCGGTTGCCTGCAGTGGCATGATGCTAATGTTGATGGGCGAATCGATTTCGACGTTGGAGTTGCTGGTGATGGTCAGTTTGCCGTAAGGCAGCCTCAATTCTTTGCCGAATTCGCTTGTAAACACCTGCTCATCGACCGTCAGCTCATACTTGCCATTGCCTTTGGCTTGCAGCACGGCATCGAGGTATTGGCTCTCCGGCTTGGGTTCCCAATTCAGGACCTTGACCGGGGAGGTTTTGTACAGATGGTAGTCGCGGAATTTGTCGCTGCGGCTGTACCGATACTGTAGCTGCAGTTTTTCAGCCACTTTGTACATGAGGGGCGTCGACTTGAGCGCCAGTATCTCATTCTCTAGGTTGCGGTTGGTACGGCCGAGCCCCAAATCGGCGAAGATCGCTTCCTCATCCAACTGGTTGGAGTTCTCATTGTCCTTAATCAGCAGCAGTGCAGAGGTGCGGTACACCGGCTCTTCGGTCTTCAAGTAGAAGAACGCTAGCACGCCGGTGATGAGCACGCACAACGGAAAGAGGTACCAAAACTCTAGGGCCCTGCTCAGCAGTTTGTTAATGTCAAACAAGTTTTCTTTCATGGGATTGATCGTTTAAAGGGCGAAATTCTCGCTGTGCCGCGTTTGTGGTTTTACAAAGACCTGCCCAGGAAAAAGGTGAGCAAGCTGACAATTGGGAACAAAAGGGGGGCATAACGGGAGGCAAAGTCACCCTGTGTGGCATATTGTTTGGCCTTGAGCGGCTCTACATACACGATGTCGTTGGGGCTGAGGTAGAAGTAGGGCGATTGGAACAGGACGGTATCCTGTGTGTTGACCCGGCCGAACTCGCGCAGGTTCGAGCGTTGGCGGATGACGAGGACCGAATTGCGGCGGGCGTAGGGGGTGAAATCCCCGGCCATGCCAATCGCTTCGAGTACTGTCAGCCGCTCATTCGGGATAATGTAGGTATTAGGGGTTCGGACTTCGCCGAGTATAGTTACCCTGAAGTTCAGGAAACGGACTTGCACGGAGGCGTCCGGGATGTATTCTTTCAGCTGCTGTGTGATGTCGTTGCGCAGCTGAGAGATGGTTTTCTCGGCGGCTTTGACTTCGCCGATGAAAGGCAGGTAAATCTTCCCTTCTTCGTCTACCAAGTATCCATCTCTGGCGCCCAAGGCACCTACCCCGGCGGCGGCTGCGCCCACTACCCCTCTGGTGCTTTGGCCTTGCTGAAAAGCAACGACGGTCTCGGGCTTGCGGCTAGCAACTTTTACGGAAAGTATATCATCGGGTTGAATTTTTAGCGAAGGGAGGTTCTCTATCTCCAGCAATTTCTCTTGTATGTCTTCTAGCATGAGCATCTCGTGGTGCTTCACGCTTCCACAGCTTGTCAGGAAGAGTAACAACAGAGGGATTATCATCAATTTATTCATAATAGGGATAGGATTGTAATGATCCAAAATGGTCAAAAGCACTTGCAGGGAAGAGCTACTCCTCTTCCATTATAGCTCTCCCTGACAAGTGCGAAAACACAATTAGACTCGTACTGTGGGAAATGCTAATGCCGTTTCCCAAAGTACGGGCCTATACCTGCTGCGTGGCGTACTCCTTCAGCTTCTCCCGTTCGAAGGGGTGGGGGCTGAAAGGGGCCGCTGCAAGCGGGTGGTAGTCTCCTTTGAGGCCAATGGGCGTTGTATTGCGGATGTCATAGGCAATTTGCACGGCGGTTGCGGCGTCGGTTATGCGGTATCCGTTGCCATCCAATATGGATTCATAGCTCCGGGTATGCAGGTCGGTGAAGCCGTTGCTGAATTCCAGTTCTTCGTCGTCTATGGTGAGGCTGCGGTAGGTACGGGCGCCAGCCGACTTGACGGGATCGGGAATGGTGTTGTAATCAATGCTCAGGAACCACCTTACCCTAGCGCGGTGGAACTCCAAGAACCCTGCGGCGCGGTCGTGGGTGTGCACGTGTACGACATTCTCCTGGACCTCTCCGAATATCCAGTGCAGCATGTCAAAGAAGTGGATGCCGATGTTGGTGGCAATCCCCCCGGATTTTTCGTTGTCCCCTTTCCAGCTCGTGTAGTACCAGTTGCCCCGGGAGGTAATGTAGGTCAGGTCGATATCGTAGACCTTATCCGGGTTGCCGGAGCGCACCCGCTGGTAAAGGTTTTGCAATACGGGGTGTAGCCGCAGCTGCAGGATGGTATTGATACGCCGGCCGGTCTCTTTTTCCAGTTCTTGCAGGCCGTTGATATTCCAGGGGTTGAGCACCAGGGGTTTTTCACAGATCACGTCAGCGCCGACCCTCAGGCCGAAGCGGATGTGGGAGTCGTGCAAATAGTTGGGGGAGCATACGGTGACGTAGTCAACCGGCTCCTCTTCCCGTATCAGTTTGCTTACGTGGCGGTCGAATCGCTCGAATTCCGTGAAGAAATCGGCTTGTGGGAAGTAGCTGTCGATGATACCGACCGAATCGCTGGGGTCTAATGTCGCTAGGAGGGCATTGTTGGTTTGCTGTATGGCTCGCATGTGCCGGGGAGCGACATACCCTGCTGCTCCAATGAGGACGAAGTTTTTCATAACTAAGGTTGTTTTTTGGGGTGACAAAATGAGACACCCGCCAATAATTGTTTTCGCTGTTGCCAAGCCAGCGTTGCCGGGCAAACAACGGGTGCATTGTTGACCCGGCGGCGCAAGGCTCCGCCTACGAAAAATCCCGAGGGCTTAGACGCAAAAAAAGTGAATACTAAATTGCATGGTTCTCCATCCCCGTCTGGGGATAGCCGTTGTCAATCCGGGCTAATCAGGTCTCGGTGGATGGAGCTATACTCCGCCCTTCATATCCACCGGTCGGTTTGTATAAAAACAAACCCGCTCCTGTAGTCTGCTGTAGGGGAGGGTAGTGGCGCGGTTAGCGGTTATCTTCCCGCAGCCGGTATGCCACTTTGGTCTACTTTCCTGATCAATTCTGGCGGAACAGCTATACGCAAGGCATAACCGATACCTGACAGGTCTACCACAAAGTTCTTTTTGTCTCTGCGTTTCACGAACGTGCCCGTCGTCCCGGTCAGGCTGCCGCCAACGATCTCGACCTTGTCGCCAGCTTGATACGCAGCGGGTTGTACCTCCACTTCGTAGCCACCGTCGACCACTTGTTGTAGCAGTCGGATCTCACGTTCCGGAATGGCGATCATCGTGTTGGAAAACTTCACGAAATCGACCACGTTTTCCGTCCGGAGTACCGTGACGTACTCCTGTAATGTGATCTTGGTAAAGATGTAACAGCTGATCAGAGGGAGCTCTACATGGCGGATGCGATTGCCATATCGGCGGGTAAGCTTCTGCAATGGTAAATATGCTTTTACCCCCTTTTCCTGTAATCGCGATAAAATTTGTTTTTCCCTCTTAAACCTTGTGTACAAGGCGAACCACCGTGGTTCATCACGAACCAGCTGGCTTCTTGTGTTGTGCAATTTTCGCATAGTGCATGTTTATCATTTGATTTGTCCAATAGCCCTTAAGGACATGCCTACAGTGCTTTGTAGGATGTCAATAAAGAGCGGCCTTTTGCAAGCGTTTTAGGGGGGATCAACAGCTATTCAATAAGGCTTTATTGCTTCTGTACAGTATTCTACCCGCTAAGGGGCAGTATTGTAGAAACCGGTATAGCTATCCTCTGTCCGGGTCTCCGGAAAAAAGTAGCTCTTACGTCTGTATAAAGTATATTTAGCAAGGAGGAGTGTTTAAAGGCGTCATAGGAATACAGTATCCGGAGATACTGACGTGTTAAGCAGGCGCCTTTAGTGTTTTTGAGTCTTTGGGTGAAGCTGCCCCTTGCCGCTGTGCCCCGACGGGGTAAACGGCAGGTGGGCAAAGCATGCTCAACGGCAAAGACTATTTTCTTTCCGATGTTCATAACTAAGGTTTTAGGCGGTAAGTAGCGTAACGTGGGACGGTAGAAGTGAAAGCACCTCATTGCCCGCTCGGTTGTTGCCAAGCATTCAGCGGCCGAAACGGTCACATACGCTGCGCGTACTTACATCTAAGTAGACCTTTACAAGGAATATACCTTTCAGGTCAATGCAATAAAGTGCATAAAAATGTCTAATGGTAAGAGGTTGTTGTCTTGAATACCTCGTGCTCAAGTTAGAACGCTAAGGTATACAGCAACATGAAAACAAGGCTTTTGCCTATTGGTGTATAAAGCAGTAGTCTAATCAGCGGTGCGGTCCGTTTAGTGGAAGAGGAGGATTGGATAGACGCCCCGCTTAGTTTCATAAGCAAATGTATGGAATACTATTCATACATGCAAGTAGTAATATGGATTTTTTTGCTTGCGACAATGGCTTGGCCGGTTGAGGGTTGAAAATGGTGTGTTGTTTATGGTTTGCCAACCCGAAATTTCGCTTCGCTTCTGCTGCGTGGCGTGGGTTCTGACTCGTCAGGCTTCAAAGGCTGTAAGCCTGTTGCTCGAGCGCGCATCGGTTTGCCACCCGCGCCGCTAGTGTCTCAAAAACAGGTAGGCTTTCCACCGGTCGCTGTTCCTTGGCCGCATACCGCATGACTACGTAGCCACTTGGCTATACTTTGCCCCGAAAAGCAAAATTGAGTACATTTGAACGATGGGCAAGGCAGAAAAACATATCATCCTACACATTACCAATCAAGGCGTTTTCTACAATGAAGCGTCCTGTATCGATTGGGCGCACACCAATTTCCCGCCCAAAGACACCTTCAACTTCAACGAGCGGTTCACCCTATTCTGGAAAGCGCGGCTGCTTTCTTTCGACGCCGGGCGCTCACTGCTGAAAGTAGACATCGTGGACTATGAGGTCGGTAAAGCCCCTGCCGCCTTTGCCAAGCAAAAAGCCAAATTCCCGTTCCAAAATATGGAATTCAGCCCGCTACAGTGGGAAGCTATCGAGCCCGTCATGAACATCTACAACAAGCAATTGTTCCGGCCCATCCTTGCGCCGCAGAAAACAAGGTACATCAGCTATCAGGAGGAGGAAGAGTGGGTGGACTTCTCGGAACCCGAAGAACAAAAGACCCGTGTTGACCTTCAATTCGAGTACCCCCTGAAGAAAGCGGCCTTCAAAATGGGCTATGTGGAAGTCGAGCACCAAATCAGCGAACTTCCGGAGCAAACCTTGACCATCCCCCTCGAAAACCCTAATATCCTCCCCGAATTTGACTACGTAAAGCCTTTCTTCGCTAAAGCCCTGGGCAAGAAGAAGATCGAAGTGGCCGGTTATCTGGAAATAGACGCCTCGGATCATATTGAAGTCCGCTGCCACTCGAAAGACATTAACCGGATCAATGAAAACTTCATCGCCACCGTGCGGAAGCTGCGGCTGGAAGATGCCATCTTCAAACCCAAGAAAACCACCGTAGACAAGAGCCTGTTCACCCCCGAAGAATACTTCGAAGGCCTGGATGATTCAGAATTGGGCAATACCCTCCGCCAAAGCGACAAAGACCTGCTCTCTGACCTCCTAGAATCCGATAAAGTCCGGAACCGCAAGCAGTTGCTCTACCTCTCTGGCCAGCTGCAGAGCGAGCGCAGCGGGCTACGCTTCACCCTCAGCCCCAAATTCGGCTTCCTCTTCCATGTAGAAGGGGAAACGATGGACCATTTTATCTGGGAACTGCTCAACAGCCACGCCACCTATATCTGGAGCATCGACCGCTTCGGCACTTCCCTTGAGCACAAATTCCGGCTGATCGAACGGGAAATCAACTTCATCCGCGAAAACGGCCGCCGGGTCTACCTGGACCATACCGGAAATGAGGGGTTGGTTTTCCATCGGGTCAAGCACGAAAACAGCGAAGCGGGGCTGGTGGATGGGTTCCCGAAGTGGCGGGTGCGGGTGGGGGAGTGTTTGGTGTGAGGCGGGGGCATCATGCCTCCCTGCACAGTTGGTGTTGTACCTTTACAAAACGCAAGCCAAGTATTTTCAGTATGACGTAGGCACAGCCTACGCCTAACGGGGCATCATGGCTCCCTCCACAGTTGGTGTTATACCCTTACAAAACGCAAACCAAGTATCTCTTCCAACGCCTTTCGCTGTTCGTAAGTCAACAAGTAGTAGGTCCGTTCTTTCATAAGGTTGTTGAATGTGAATATCCCCATCTCCTTTTCAGCTAAGAAAGGCTGTATTGCCTGCATTAGCCCCGATGTCTCAAGTCTATAAATTCATTCAAAAAAGCAAACGATGTATGCAGTCTCCAGACTGGATACAAGCTACCTGCCCGTCTCCGACGGCTAGAAGAGCAGGAAAAACTCACCCCCGAAGAAGCCCGGATCAAGGAGGATAGATGAACGTCCCCGCATCCATAGCTCCCTTGATAGTACTTATGAGTGATTCGAACTTTTCGAATCACTGAAATTGAGCAGCCCGCTACTCATTCTTCTTTTCAACCCTTCGAATTGCTCGAATAGTTGCCCATTCATGTATTTTCTATTTTCAACTCTACCCAGCCAGTAGTTGACAGCCTGCCGTTCTAGTTGCCCGTAACAGCTCAAGGCTTCACCACCACCCGGCACCCCACATCCCCCAACAACCACTTTTCCCCGCCCCGGCAGGCATAGACCCCCGTTTCCAGCCGGATCAGTTCATACTCGCCGGGCTCTAGCTGTACCGAATCTGCAGGCAGTTCTATCCGGGCGGACCAGTCAAGGACCAAGGCACTGAATGCCGCCGCGATATCAGCCGTAAAACCGTAGCCGTGCAGGTAAGCGGCACCCTCATCGGGGACGACAAGCTGCATTTCCGCCCAGGTGCCGATCAGGTCGTAGAAGCTGTCGGCTTGGAGTTCAAGTTGTGTGAAAGCGTACTTCATGGAGT
>JAAAOU010000046.1 GCA_009908745.1 Bacteroidota bacterium | reverse complement strand
AATTTTTGGATGCGCACCAGCTCCCGTTGATAGCCGTAGTCTTGTTTTTCCGAATCCAGCTTGATGAAAATGCGCGCCTCCTTGTGCCCGCTCAGCCCGTAATCGTAGAGGATGCCCGGGAAGGTGACTTTGCAGTGGAAAGCGTCTTTGTGGCTGAACTTTATCCTCGTTTGGTAGCCCAGCAGCTCCAACCCCCGCTGCACAGCCTGGCCGGTCTCCTCGAAGTCGGCTGCCGATAGCCCCACGTTGTCGAAGTCGAGGTCTTCGGAGAAGCGTTCGGTGCCGTATACCAGGCGCAGGCAGGTGCCACCCATAAAGGTATAGGCCATGGCGTGTTTGGACTCGAAAACGATTTTCAGGATTTCGTATTGGAGGTACTCGCGCAGTAAAAATGGACTACGGTCATGCAAGAAGTCCGGATATGCCTTTTTTATTTCTTCCAGTAACATCATAGGCTATAGGTTGATCGCAACGTATTTATTTTCTTATAAATTGAAGGAGCGTCCATTTTCCGGGCAAAAGATGAAACGATTGCCCAGTCCACTTCATCCCGCAGCACATCCTCATCGAAGCGCATTTCTTCTAACCAGCTCGGATCAACGAAAAGGGGCTCCAAATAGGCAAGGTCTAAGATGGCTTTTTCTAGCAAGGCGATTCTAAATTGATTGCCTTTCCACGAAAACACCCGATAGCCAAAATAGAGGCTTGGCTTCAATTGTTGAAAAGTGTAACGAGTGTCCCGGAAGGTGTAAAATTGTGTTTTTTTGGTAGAGACACTGCTTACGTTAAAGACATATTCCGGAATCAAATTGTAAAAATACAACGCGCTGTGCAGAGACACATAAGAAGGATACTGAAGCGCATTAGCAATCACATAGCGGTCCCAGTCACTTTCCAGAACGGAATCTGAAAAGCGGTACACCCCATTCCGCACCTTCTCCACCTTCCCCTGATCCACCCAGCGCCGGAAAATATTCGGGTCGTACTTGCCATATTTCTTCCGCATGTAGTCCGTGGTGATGAGCGTCCGGTCTTTGGGCAGCTCGTATTTAGACATTTCGTTTCCTTTTTTCAGTTAACGGCTGAAAAAGAGCAATCGTTCTGATAAACCAGTAAAAACTTGCGCATCCCAAAAGCAGCCCGTAACTTTGTTGCGTAATTAACAAAATAGCATGGCTTTTAAATTCGAAACCTCCTTCGGCAGGGCTTTAGGCGCCGCCCACATGGCGATGTTTCGGTATTTGAGCCGGCTGATGCGGGAAGCGGAGCTGCCGATCACCCCGGACCAATTCAGGGTGCTGACCCATTTGTGGGAAAACGATGGCTTGCAGCAGTCAGAACTAGCCATTTGCACCGACCGAAACCGGGCGAACGTTACCCGTGTCATTGATATCCTGGAGGGAAAAGGGATTGTCCGGCGGGAAGACGACCCCAATGACCGCAGAATCCGCAGGATTTTTCTGACCGACAAGGGGAAATCACTCAGGGAGCCGACGGCCCGCTGCGCCATACAATCGATCGAAGATTCACTGAAGGGCATACCGGAGGATGACATTGAAATTTGCCGGAGCGTCCTGTTGAAAATCAGGGAGAACATAAGCTAGTTGTTCGCATTTTTTTCATCTTATTGTTGCGTAATGTACTATTGCGTAGTGTACATTAAGAAAACAACACGCAAAAAATAAAATATGGCCTTAACAGAAAAAATAGAAGGAAGCCAACAAGCGCCAGTAGTTGTGCTATTTGGCGGAAGCCCTTAC
Source organism: Bacteroidota bacterium (assembly GCA_009908745.1). GTDB lineage: Bacteria > Bacteroidota > Bacteroidia > Chitinophagales > Saprospiraceae > Phaeodactylibacter. The sequence goes on along the minus strand of JAAAOU010000046.1, from coordinate 12,644 downwards.
CGCCGGGACGAGGTCGTCAGGCTTATCGCCCAGTTGGGAGACGTCACCGTGTATGGCACGCTTAGCGAGGAAGCAGGGATAGCGAAAATCGAGGCGCTTGGCCGCAAGGTAGACTTGGTGCTGATTGGCGGCCGGTACACCGACGAGCAGCGTAAACGCATCCAAACTTGGCTGGGCGAAAACGTACCGGGTGTGCTCCTGTCTCAACCGGGAGTCGAGTACCCGTATTCCAACGAGGCAATTCTGGAAGACATTGAACAGAAAATAAACACTCCCAAATGAAGAAAATGATTGCATACATCGCCATTGGGCTGGCCGTCATCATCCTGGCCTTGAGCTTCACCAGCTTTGAGATCAACGAAAAAGTGGAGGTCAACGCCCCGGCGGAAAAAGTCTGGGCCGCCATTATTGATTTTGAATCCTATTCCGAATGGAACAGTCAGCTTGAGTACCTGGGCGGCGAGGTGAAACCCAACGGGCAGCTCCACCTCAAACTGTCGGCTGAAGGCGCAGAGCCCTATGAGTTTAAGCCCACCATCAGCCATTGGGAAGAGAACAAATGCTTTGCCTGGCTGGCGCGCACGGGCCTGCCGCGCATTTTTGACGGGGAGCACTTCTTCGAACTCGAGCAAATCAATGACAGCACTACGCTGGTAACCAACCGGGAAGAATACCGGGGCGTGCTGTCTCTGATCATAAAAAACCTGCCCATGATGAAGGAGGCGCCGGCCGGCTTCCGGAAGATGAATCGAGAACTTAAAGACTACGTGGAAAAGAAATACTGATTTTTCAAAACTTAGAAAACGGAATCTATGACAACCAAGACAAGAAACATCATCAACTGGAGCCTGGCGGGGATCGTCGGCTTCATTTTCACAGGGAGCGCCATTAGTAAGTTTATCGGGGCGGAAGCCGCCGAAATGGCGCAAGGCATTGGCCTGGATAAGAGCACGTTTATGTTCCTGGGCGTGGTAGAGCTGCTTTCGGTCGTCTTGTTCCTGATCCCCAGAACGGGGGTACTGGGCACGCTTCTTTTGGCCGCTTACATGGGCGGCGCCATTGCTACCCACCTGGAACACGGCGAACCCCTGATGTTCCCGATAGCTGTGCAGGCCTTTGTATGGATTGTGGCCGTCTTGCGCTTTCCCGAATTGACACAACGAATTTTAGACAAAAGAACAACATAAGCATGAAGCTAATACCATTATTGGGTATGCATTTTAATTTTCAAATGAATTGAAAACCTCTAAATGTTGGCTACAAGCCACCTTGTTATTAGCCAGTACGCTGACGATTATGGCTGGGGCTATTATTGCGCCCGGACTGCCCGGTATGTCGGCCTTCTTTGAAGGTAGCGCCCCCCGATGTTTATGTAAAAGCCATTTTAACGATGCCTGCGATCAGTATTGTGCTGTTTTCCGCTTTGGTGGGCGGGTTAGCCGACCGGCTAGGCAGAAAAAAGCTGCTCTTATTCGCGCTATTGGTGTACGGCCTCTCTGGGGTGAGCGGCCTTGTGATCAGCAATATTTACCTTATACCAGTGCAAATCCCGTATTCGCTAAAGGATCATTTCAATCTGTCTGCTACCGTAGTAGGCCTGGCGATTTCCGTGGCCACGCTTACCGGTGCGGTGGCTTCCCTGAATTTTCGAAAAATAGGGCAGCATTTTTCCCCAACTAAGATTTACGCCCTCACTTTCCTCTGCTTCGGGCTGGGGTATTTATGCATTGGCTTTGGAGGGAATCAGTTTTTAATGTTCTTGGGCTTAGACATCTCCGGTGTAGGCACCGGCCTGATGATGCCCAATGGCAACTTCATCCTTCTGGAGTTATTGCCAGCGTCTATCAAAGGCAAATGGCTGGGGGGCTTGACCACCGCTATTGCAGGCTTTCCACTCGTTTTATGGTGCTACGTATTCCTGTTCAAGGATGAGGCGGAACAGGCGCTCAATATCGTGGTGGGTATCGTACAGTGCAAACAAGCGGGCAGCACTAATGGAGACGAGCTCGGCCTCCTGTAGCGCCTGAATGCCTTTTGAGGTAGGCGCTCCCGTAAAAAGGCTCTCTGCACGTACAATGATGTCCCCGGAAAAAGCGAAGTGCTCAGTGACGTCCTGCCCGTCTTTGTAGTAAAAAATCCGGGCGATGCCGGCGCTCACAAAGTAAACGGTTTGGCAGCGGTTGCCGGTCTGTTGGATGTAGTCGTTTTTGGCGTAGTGCTCGGTTTCCAAAATGTCGTTCAGTGCCGCACGGGCAGGCGGCGCAGCCCGGTGTATCTGGTCGAAGTAATTGAAAATAGGGTGCAAAGCGTTCATGGCATAAAAGTAGGAATAATGCCCGGGACAGCTTTTACCCGCCCCTGGGCATACTCCAGCCTTAACAAGTAGTCCTGGCACAGACAATTTGCCCCTAAAAAGCCTTATATCTTTTAAAAACGGCCTCCTTGCTATTATTTTTAAACCGATGTATTGCTTTGAGCATTAATCTGAAAACCCAAGTGCTACCCCATTGATACGAATGAAATCCCAAATTCCCCCTTAAAACTCTAATCTTGCACCTTTAATCTCGTACCTTCCCCCTTGGCGGAAAAGCTAAAACAAGTACATGCCAGAAAAGCGGAAAATTTTAACCCAATGGGTAGAGGCGTATACCGATGAACTATACGCTTGGGCGATACGCAAGACGTCAAATACGGCCCTATCGGAGGACTTGGTGCAGGACACCTTCCTGTCAGCGGCTGAGAACTGGGAAGCTTACAAAGGCGCCAGCAAGCCCAAGACCTGGCTATTCGGTATCCTGCGCTACAAAATAGCGGATTACTACCGGGACAAAGCCCGAAAGGCTGTAGACTTAGTGCCTCCGGATGAAGCCCCGGCCTTTTTTGACCGCAAGGGCCAGTGGCTGGAGCAAGAAAAACCTCAGGCCTGCGGATCGGATTGTATTCCAGGCCTGGTAGAAGAACCCTCTTGGCCCAACCTGCTGCATCATTGCCTACAGGCGTTGCCTCCATTGATGGCACAATGCCTGGAACTGACCTACCTACAGGGCAAAAAGGGCAAAGAGGTATACGAAGCATTAAATATTACGGCGGCCAATTACTGGCAAAGCATGAGCCGTGCAAGGCTGAAGCTCCGGCATTGTCTGGAAAAAGCCCGCTTGGCGCCCCAAACGGATCACTTATGAAAGCACCACTGATGATTTCCTGCAAAAAAGCGGCTGTCCTGACGGAAAAAAAGCTATTGAGGAGCGTCACCCGACTGGAAGCGCTGCAACTGTCCCTACACCGGATGCTGTGCAAGGCCTGCCGCCTGTACGGGGTGCAGAGCCACGAAATTGATGCCCTTCTCGACGAGTATTACCGCGACAAGGCGCCAACCGCACCTAATCAAGCGGATAGCGAAGCACTCAAGCAACAAATCAAAGAAAAAATTAAAAATTTGTAGCCCCGTTGCTGTCAGGATTTGGTCCGTGCGGCTACTTATACCACGAATCCAACTTTGAACCCTGATGGAATTATCCCTCGAATTTTGGTACCTGTTCCCCATATCTGTGCTCATTGCCACCATAGCCATGAGCACTGGCATCGGCGGGGCCGTATTCTTCTCTCCCTTGTTTATGCTCGCCTTGAAGCTCGACCCCAAGATCGCGATCGGCGCAGCGCTAGTGACCGAACTGTTCGGCTTTTTGAGTGGGCTGGCGGCATACTACCGCTCCAAATTGATTGATTTTTCCTTGGCGGGGAGCTTGCTGCTATATTCTGTGCCTGCCGCCATGTTAGGCGCTTTTTATGCAGACACCATCCCGCCCATTGTGTTGAAGGCCATCTTTGCCGTCGGGCTTGTAGTCATTGGTTTTCAGTTGTTCAATGCCTGGCGGGCGGAGGAGCGTGCTAAAAAGGAGCTGGAGCACCGAAAGGAATTTGAGGGTAATTACGAGTCTGAACTTATCGATGCCACCGGCCGTGTGCATCACTATACCGTCTGCAATAAACCGATGGGCAAAGCCTTCGCCGCCGTCGGCGGGGCTTTCGTCGGCATGATCTCCGTAGGGCTGGCCGAGCTGCAGGAATACCACTTGGTCGCCCGCTGCAAAGTGCCCACGCCGGTAGCCGTAGGCACTTCCATTTTTGTCGTTGTCCTGACGGTGCTTGTCGCCTCCTTCGGGCATTTTTACGAGTTTGCGAAAGTCGGCGGCACCGCCCTGTCGCAGGTGCTGAGCATAGTGGTTTTCACCGCCCCTGGAGTAGTGCTGGGCGGGCAGATTGGCCCGAGGCTCCAAAAGAACCTTCCGGAAGACAAAATGAAAGTAAGCATTGCCGTGCTCTTTATGTTGCTCGGCGCCTTCATGCTGTACACTTTGACGATTTAGAAATGACTTTGAACCGACTACCATCTATTTTGCTGCTGGCAATAGCGGCTGCAATGATCTTTTTAGGTATAAAAGGGAGGCATGCTTCCCCTGACCCTCACCGGGCTTGGCTCTATCGTCATCTTAGGGCTGTTCAATTAGCGATTTCGCCGCCGCTAGACTAAATAAACAACAAAAAAGCTTATAACATGAAAACCTTCGACGCTATCATCATCGGCTCTGGCCAGGCAGGTACGCCCTTGGCCTTCAAAATGGCTGCTCATCAGAAAAAGGTTGCCTTTATTGAGAAAGAACATCTGGGCGGTACCTGCCTGAATGTAGGCTGTACGCCCACCAAAACGTATGTAGCAAGCGCCCGCCGAATGTGGGATGCGCAGCACGGGGAGGAGCTCGGCGTATTCATCCCCCCGGGGCAAAAGCAGACCTTCCGAAAATCAAAGCCCGCAAAGATGCCCTTATCCAACAATCCGTAAACGGCATGACACAGGGTATCGCCAAGCATGAGTATATCACGCTGTTCAGGGGCGAAGCCCGGTTTGACGGGCACAAAATCGTAACGGTAAACGGCGAGCAGCTGACCGCAGAAGAAGTCTATATCAACGTGGGGGCCCGGCCCTTTGTACCCGATGGATACGAAGGGGTACCCTACCTCACCAATCAAAGCATACTGGAATTGGAAACTCTGCCCGAGCATCTTATTGTTGTGGGCGGAAGCTATATTGGCCTGGAATTCGGGCAGATGTTCCGCCGCTTTGGCAGTCAGGTAACTATTATCGAAATGGCCGACACCATCATCCGGCGGGAAGACCCTTAAACCAGCCGTGCCATTCAGCGCTTTATGGAAGATGAGGGGGTCAACTTCCGGCTGAAAGCGGAGTGTTTATCTGCTACCTCCAAAGCAGACGATATGGTATCCGCCCAGGCCAACTGTGCTAAAGACGGCACCATCACCATCAATGGCAGCCACTTGCTATTGGCCGTTGGGCGCCGCCCCAATACTGACCAGCTGAATCTTGAAAATACAGGCCTTGAAACGGATACCCGCGGATTCATACCTGTGAATGACTATTTAGAAACCAATGTGCCGGGCATCTACGCCCTCGGCGACTGCAACGGCAAAGGGGCGTTCACCCATACTGCCTACAACGACTACGAGATCATCGCGGATAATAAATTCCAGGGCAAGAACCGTAAAGTATCTGACCGCATACTAACTTACGGCTTGTTTGTAGACCCGCCTTTGGGCAGAGTAGGTATGACCCAAAAGCAAGCACTGGATAAAGGCTTGGATATCCTCGTGGGGCATCGGCCGATGAGCCGCGTTGCCCGCGCCAAAGAAAAAGGGGAAACCAACGGCCACATGAGCGTTGTCGTTGATGCCAAAACCCACCAAATATTAGGCGCTACCGTATTAGGCACCGGAGGCGACGAGGTGGTCAGCAGCTTTGCCAACCTCATGTACGCCGGGGCAAGCTTCGAGGTACTGCGGGACTCTGTGCAGCCCCACCCCACGGTCAATGAACTCATTCCTACCATGCTGGAGTCATTGTCTAAACCGTAAGCGTTGCCAACAATGCTTATTCCTTCGGTCGTTATCCAGATTTTGCGGCTTAGGCCGAAAGCTGCGGCGGCTTGGGCTGCCCGGTGGAGGACATCGCCTAGTTGGACGAGGCGCTGCAGGAAGTACTAGCTCACGAAGGTCCGGCTTTGCTCGAAATTACAACCGATGTCCATTTGGTTTAGCTTGGCCAATTCACCACATTAATGTAAATCAATCTAAAATACAAAAGAAATGAACTTTAGCAATTTGAAAGCCGTGTATGTCAACTGCACCCTTAAAAAATCTACTGCGGTAAGCCATACCGGGCTGCTTATGGAGGTCTCCAAGCAAATTATGGCGAAAGAGCAGGTCGAAACCGACACGATCCGGTTAGTGGACCACGATGTGGCAAGCGGCGTGTATCCGGATATGACCCAGCATGGCTGGGACAAAGATGAATGGCCTGCTTTGTTCCAAAAGATCAGCGAGGCGGATATCTTGATTGTCGGAACCCCCATTTGGCTGGGCGAAAAGTCATCTGTGGCCCAGAAGCTGATTGAGCGGCTCTACGCCATGAGTGGCCTGACCAACGATAAAGGGCAGTACTCTTTCTACGGCAAAGTGGCGGGTTGTGTAGTAACCGGCAACGAGGACGGCGTAAAGCACTGTGCGATGGGCATACTGTATTCGCTCCAGCATATCGGCTACTCCATTCCGCCGCAAGCCGACTGCGGATGGATAGGCGATGTTGGTCCTGGCCCCAGTTACGGCGACAAGGAATGGCGAGGGGAACAACTGGACCCCCCCGTTGGCTACGAAAGTGATTTCACCAACCGGAATACCACATTTATGACCTACAACTTACTGCATTTGGCCTCTATGCTTAAAGCAAACGGCGGTTACCCCAATTACGGAAATTCCCGCAAAGCATGGGATGATGGCTCAAGATGGGAATTTGAAAACCCAGAATATCGGTAAGGGGGAGCCATGCCGACCAAGCTTTTGGATGCCTGAGGTATGTTGTAGAAGTTGCTGCACGGTCACCTTGCCGATGCTATGACCGCGCCATTTGGGCAGTACCTCGCCTACAGTCTGGTCAAGGCCGCGCAGGTGCCCCTGCATGATAGACCGCCCTACGAGTGTCGCTATGATGGCTTTACTGATCGAAAAAGTAGTCACGAGCCGATCGGTAGTGTGGCTGTCTTGGCTACGGTATCCTGAAAATTGTAGTATCCGTTTTTTTGTTTTAGACAAACTAAAATCTCGGCAATGAGCAGGATAAGCAAAGGGGGGATTTGTCTCAGCCTCAGGAGCTGGTCGCATGCTGCCTTCAAGACTTGGAAGCAGGATGGCACTGTTCATGAAAAGCTGTCAACCTTTGGCAGCTTTTCCAACCACACAATGCTGTTTTGTCCAAAATCTGACACAAAAGCGGAAAGCCCTTGCCTGATCAAGTGTATTTTCATATTTTGTTGTAAATTTAAATTGTGCTCTATTTTCCTTTACCGTTTTTAGATGCGCGTTTAGCCCTGCTTCAATTAAACACAACCTTCGATTTGCGCTCGTAGGCTGATCAACTGCTGGTGCGGCGGATGCGGAAATACGAATACTTCATCCGTGAAGAGCAGTTTCAGGATACCTGCGCTTTATTTTGTATTTTTAAACCCATTAATATTTTTAAAATGAAGCATTTATCAGTTTTTTTATTCCAGAGAATCCGGGGGGGGGGAGCCCGTCAACGGTTATGCTTAGCCGGTTTTTAATCCTTTTGCTTGCACTGCCGCTGCTGTGGGGCTGTGAGAAGGAATCGTTGCTCAATGAAACTACAGAATCGGCCGTACAACTAGAATTTCGCGATAACCATTATGCAGGTCTTGACACGACAATTGTAGTTAGCCTGATTGATAGCATTATGGACTTCAAAGCCAGTCTTGACGATTGGCGAGCGGGCAACCGTCTTACCGAGCAGATCGATGGGCAAAATGCCATTGAGATGATGGAAATGACTGCTAATTTTTATCTCAGTCGGCCGGCAAAGGCTTTTGCTGAGTACCATTTCTTCAGGGATTCAGTTGTTCTATCCGCTCTTCCGGCTACTTGGAATGGCACTCAAGCGGCGAAAGTATTCAACGATGTCAAACAGCGGCTGACCACTCACTTCAATGCAGTGAACGGCACGGACAAAAACTTCCGGTTTCTGGACTTTGCAACCGTCAGTGACTCCTCGGGCTCCTACTTGTACATTGCCGGGCAGATCGGACGTACGGAGATTAGCCAGCCGGAAACGCCGATACATCCTGAGCTACGGTGGGCCAGAGGCAGTGCAGGCTTTGACCAAACAGTTACCTGCCCACCCTCTGCTGAGGAAGAAATTGGCAAAGCTGTCAATTCACAGCTCGGCTTTTTCCTGCAAAACCTGCCGCCTTCGCCAATCAACTGCTGTAATCCACTGGAAAGACCAAATACAGTTATTGTTGGGCCAATCGAATTTGTACAGACTAATTTTCTGGGAATAGATTTCCCATTAGCTGGAGCTGGGTCGCCTTTGTTTACAGTAAGCACTTTTTTCAATCCTGCAGACTTCGAGAACAATACGGATTTGGGCAACACGCCTACCGACTACCCGCTTAAAGGCCAGTACAAAATACACGCTGATGCGGAATTCGGGGGGGCTGAGCCAGATGAGCACTGTTTCTCAATTACTAAAGTGGCTAGTTATATAGCATCCAATCTAAAGGTTGGAAACTCTTACATTCCTAGGGTTAATCAGGAAAGCAGCAGCCCTTTTCCGCTGACACTTATTGCGACTAATGTGCAGAACGAATGGGGTGGCACGGAGCAGCCAAATCCCCCATCTGGACCTGGTATCATAAAGGTGCAAGAGCACCCTACGTATCATTTTTACGCATTTTTGCTACCCATTGCATTCCCGAGCCACTTTGAACTAACGGAGCTTTAGTTAATTGAACCACTTGCCCCGGCAGGAACCCTCCCGCCGGGGCCCAAACCATACGCTTATGGCTTTTTTTAGACTACTTTCTTTATTTACTGCGACCCTCGCATTTGTCGTGGCTGGCGGGGCGCAGGAGCCTTTGGCGCCATTTTCTGAAATTGATGGCTCCCAGGGGCGTCTCTATTTTCATTCTACTCCGACAAATAGCGGGTATATTTTTTACCGCCCTATATTTTTTAGTGAGGATGAAACACTGAGCGGCACTTTTTACCAGGTATCTCCTGCCGGGGAGCTGTTAGATTCTGTGTCTTTGCCCAGAGACAGCTTCACTTATTCGATTAGCGCGTTGCTTCCCATGGGTCATGGAGGCTTTTCGGCAGTAGGCATCCGGACGCTCAGCTTTGAGCTGCTCACTGAAGAGAACGAAAACCTTAATGAAATCACCTCATCACAGCGCCGGTTTATCGCAGAGTACGATGCAAGCTTGAGCCTAACTAGCCTAAATACTTTTGATGCCTTTCCTTCAATAGAAAACACACTCTGGTCACAGTCGTATATCAGTGGCTCCTCTGATGTTGCAGTATACTATCCTGGTACTGCCAAGTTGATTGGTGATACAATTTACATGGCAGGAGATTATTGGCTGTCTACTTATAACGAAAATATAGACTTAGTAAACTTGTCTAGGTTTTATCAAATCGAAAAGATGGGGCTGGATGGCACAGACTATGGTTTTGGGAAACCATTACTGAATATCGGCACTTTCCGTTCCTCGGAGATTACCGACGAGTATGTTTATGTATTTGGCAGTGTGGGCACCTCTACTTTGCCCGGAGGCGGCGTACTGAACGGTCAGCAGGTTGGCCGTTTTACGCTTGCGGGCGGAGAAGCAGAAGCTACTTTTGTGTACGACAATGCAGGTTCCGCTTTCGGACTTGGCTCTGTCAGCAAATTTCACGACGGGAAGCTTTACATTTCTTACATTGTGAGCGAAGAAGTCCCTGTGCAAGGCTTCGACGGAGAAACAGCTGTAATTGATATCCGCGAGGCTGACACCTTCGCGCCCACTATGCCTCGCTTCAAGTTACCAAGCCCGGTCAGTCCTGCATGCAAACGGCCCTTCGCTATTTTTGAGGACGGCAGCTTTTCTTATGTAGGTATAGACCGGCAAAGTGGCACCGACACCACCCTCTACCTCTTCCGTTACAGCAGCGAGCAGGAACTGCTCTGGCGGCAGGGCTATATTCTGCCGGGCCACACGCCCATTGAAATCTACCCTACCGAAGATGGGAAGCTGCTGCTTGTATGCCTGTTCGGAGAATCTCCAGGGGCTGAAGAAGTAGAGCTGAGGCTATACAAAGTCGCCCCAGGAGGCATCATCAGCTCCGCCACTAGCCTGGGACATATCCAAACGCCCCCAGCCTTCCACCCCAACCCCTTCACCGATGAGCTGCGCCTGCCCAACCCGCCGGACCAGCCGATGCGCGTAGAGGTGATTGGCATCAACGGGCAGCCGCACGGGCGCTACGAGGCCCAAAACGGTGCGCTGCAACTGGGCCACCTGCCCGCCGGCATCTATCTGCTGCGGATGAGCGATGCCAAGAGCGGCACCCTGCTGGGCGTGCAGCGGGTGGTGAAGGCTGGAGGGTAGTAAACCCAGAGCTTGCCTGGATAGCCCGATTGGTGATCAGACAGGCAGTACTTGTAGAAAAAATATAGACTGCCTCGGCAGGAACCCTTCTGCCGGGGGACTAAACGATACGCCTAACCTGGCATTTTTATGCTTCCGTAATCCGGTTCGTTCGAAATGAAGAGCTGTGCTGCCCGAGTTTGCTTTAACATCAATTAATTGAAATTGGCCGGGGTCAGAGTACCCCGGCTGCAAAACATTGCTCAATGATTAGATTAATCCTACTATCCTGTGCATTGTCTATATCGCTTTTAGGTCAAGCTCAAGAACTGGAAGAGTTCTCTGATTTATCAGGAATGACTACAGTTTGGCCTAACTTTTCATCCTTAGCGGCCGAAGATGGGCTTATTTATGCCATTTATGACCCAAGCCAGCTCACTATGGTGCTATACAAAGTGGGGCAGGATGGTGCTATACAAGTAGAGCAACCTGTAGAAAACTGCTGTGCTTATAATTACCACGGCGATTTATTCAGCAGCGATGGGCGCTACTTTTTTGATGGGGTTGGTATTAGCACGATGGCTCCGGGACAACGTATCTTACTTGAATTTAACGAAGATTTAGATATTATCCTGCGCCAGGAATGGCCAGATTTAGCGCCCGAAAATACATCATTCATCCTTTCAACCATATCCTCAGGAATAAACTCCTTCACCCGGGGTGCCCGGCGCGTAAGCGGCGATACGCTCTACGCCATCGTACCTTACGCCGAAGGGCCGGTTGCTATTCCGGAGACCCGATACGAGATACTCGGCCTCGATGGTCAGGTCCACTTGGTACGGGACATGAAAGACATAGACTCCCTTTTTTCCCGTACATATTTCACGATGAGCGACGAGGCCTTTTATATCTTCGGGGGCATGGACGGAGCGCCTTTGCCCGGCGCGGACAACTTTGGGAATGAAGGCCTGATCGGCAAATACAGGCTGTCAGACGGGCAGATCGAGGGCGTTTCCTGGTTTACAGACCCTTTCCTGGGCCAAGCTACCTTCGGCAGCATGGGGCAGTACCACGAAGGCAACATGTACTGCAGCGCCTATACCGACAGCCCGCTCAGCGAGGCGCCCTACGCAGCGAGCGGCTGCCAGGAAGCCGGCACCACTGTCATCGAAGTGCGCGACGAAAACCTGCAGTTCATCAGAGGGGTCAACCTGCCTTGTAAGTATAAGACTAACGGCGGGAAGGCTTTTGCTTTTTCGGAAGACGGGCATATTTTCTATGCCAACACCAATATCGAGTCAGGGGCTACGTCCGTTTTCAAGTTCGACTCCCTGCTCAATACGGTTTGGGTGCAGGATTACGCTATCCCCTTCCCCTACTCTATTCTTTTGGATGCGGAAGACAACCTGGTGGTCAATACTATTGATAACTTCTATGCCAACCCTACCCTTCGTATCTACCGTATCAATACGGAAGACGGAGGCATTGTAAACAGTACAGATTTGCCGCTGCCAGCCGCAGCCCCCGCCTTCCACCCCAACCCCTTTACCGACGAGCTGCGCCTGCCCAACCCGCCGGGCCAGCCGATGAGCGTAGAGGTGATTGGCATCAACGGGCAGCCGCACGGGCGCTACGAGGCCCAAAACGGGGCGCTGCAGCTGGGCCACCTGCCCGCCGGCATCTATCTGCTGCGGATGAGCGATGCCAAGAGCGGTGCCCTGCTGGGCGTGCAGCGGGTGGTGAAGGCTGGGGGGTAGTAAATATTATCGTTTGATTGATGCCTGCCACCTCTGCAGAAGTGGCAGGCTATTAGCTCCGGTTTTTTGCCACAAATATTGCTCGAGCCCGAATAGCCAAACCTCGCTTGGATGGTGCAGCGGGGGATAAGGCTTTCTGAGTTCAATCTTTTTTTGAGAGTTATATTGCAATATTGCAATGTTACATTTATTTCACAGCAGCTTTCGGTATACGTTATACCGCAAATACATTTTATGCAAAACTATTTACCATTCATACATTGCATCCAACAAGGTTGCCTCAATCAAGCCATATTCGTCTTTGTAATCCGAAGCACTGCTGTATTTCCCAGTTCGCAAGGTTTGCTGTTATTGGTTTTTCAGCAAGATACGCAAAACGCGATTTTGATGGTGCTGC
>JAAAOU010000305.1 GCA_009908745.1 Bacteroidota bacterium | reverse complement strand
TGCCGTACGGTCTTCCGGGACAGCCTGGTGCGCTACGTGCAACCTATCGAGGGGCGTGGCGGTTTGGTCAATGCTATGGCCAGCGGCGATTTTGACGGGGAGGAAGAACTGGTTTTCGATTTGCAATACCAACTCTCTGACGTCACCAACGAGCAAGATGGAGACGGCTACAACTCGGTGCAGGCCAATAACGAAGCGAGCCGCGCAACCGTCTTTGGCGATTACTTTGCCTACGATGATGGCTCCGCAGAGCGGCTGCTGTGGTTATATGAAGACGCGATGATGGTCTCCCGCTTTACGGCAGCGGTGGAAGACACATTACAGGGCGTACAGTTTTATTTCCCCATTTCCCATGATCAATTTCTGAATCAGCAGTTCGACATCGTCGTTTGGGTGGGCGAGCTGGATGGGGAGCCGGATTTTCGTATGGAAGATGTGTCCCCTTTCTACCTCAATTTGGTGTCGGACAGCCTACAGGGCTACATTTCCTACCCGCTGATGGACGAGCTGGGGCAGCCCACTAGCGTTTTGATACCGCCGGGCGACTTTTATGTAGGCTGGGAACAGGTGTCTCCCTGTGATGCTTTTGAATGCACTTCCGTTGGTTTGGACCGCAGCGGTTCCGATGGCCGCAGCCGGCTGTTCTACCGCTTCGAAGACGACCCTTGGACGCCCCTCGATAGCCTGAGCGGCATACCGCCGGGCGAATTGATGATACGGCCGGTAGTGGGCAGCGAGCCGCCTTTGCCGACACCGACGGAAGAGGTGGAAGCAGCGACTGAACTCACCGTTTACCCCAACCCGGTGCGCGGCCAGCTCTATCTGCAACTCCCCGTAGCGCAGCCGCAGCGTTGGCGCATGGCGCTTTTCAATACGCTCGGTCAGGCCGTTTACGAAGGCGCATTACGGGAAGAGCTTTCGGTACGTGAATTCTCCAACGGGGTATACTGGCTGAAAGTATACCGGCCGGGCAGTACGCAGACGTACCAGCGCAAACTGATTATCGCAAATTAAATTACCTTTGCGGGCAAAAATTAAGTGACTATGGCCAAGGATATCAAAGTAGACGAGCTCAAACAGAAAATGGACAAGGACGAACCGGTCGTGCTTATCGACGTACGCGAACCCCATGAGCACGAGGCGTTCAACATCGGCGGCAAGCTGATACCGGTTGGGTCATTGTCCAACCGCATGGATGAAATCGAAGACCAGAAGGAAGCCGAGATTGTGGTGTATTGCCGTTCCGGGCAGCGCAGCGGCGTAGCCAAAACGCTATTGGAGCGTGCTGGTTACAAGAACGTGCGCAACTTGCTGGGCGGCATGCTGGACTGGGCAGACCACTACGGCAAAGAGCAAAAGTAAAAACCCTAGGGTTACTTCTTCTTTACGTAGGCTGACACCCCGCTGTTGGTCAGCTCGTTGGCGATACGCTTAGCCTCATCGTAGTCGGGGTAGTGGTCTACTAGTGCCACGGCATAAGCCCCCCGGTCGAAGAGCTCCGTGCGGGCATCGTCGTAGCCCATATTTCTCAGCTTGCGCACCATGTTTTCCGCATTGGATTTGTACTGGAACGTACCTGCCAGTACCATGTAGTCACCGGCACTGACGGAAGCGTAGTCCTCGGATGCTGAGCTGGCGGGGGTGCGTGTATCCTCGTAGGCATCTTCTGGCTCGTCCGCGGAGGAATCATCATAGCCGGAGTCCTCGTACCCTCCCTTGTCCCGGTAGGTGTCATCATTGGCCCCCGTATCATAATCGTCTTGGTAATCGTCTTCGTCATCGTAAGAAGCTCCGTCGTAGCCGTTTTCATCAGCTAAAGCGGCGCTATCCCCGTTGAAGGTGGCGGTTTGATCATCTTCGTACCCCTCCTCATAGGGGTCTGTGGTGGCGGTGGCCGATTCGGGCTCATTGTCGTCTCCTCCCAGCAGATTGGTGGTCATATAGATAAGATAAACGAGCGCTGCCACACAGACAGCAACGATAGCGATGGTGACGTAGTCAAGTCTAGACATGGTAGTAGCTTGTGTTTGTGGCCGTCAAGATATAAAAAAAATCATATCAACGCATTCGCACATCGTATAGGGGCGGGCTGTTTCTGCATTTAAAGCCCAATTGCCATGGATATACAAGACTGGATGAGCGAGGTGTGGATGCTGTTAGACGTGTTCATCGCGCTGGTGCTCGGTGGCCTGATTGGATTCGAGCGGGAAAAAAGCGACAAACCAGCGGGCCTGCGGACGCACATGCTCATCTCCGCCTCTTCCTGCCTCTTTCTCTTTTTGGGTATCAGTATCAGCCAAAACGTCAGCCGGCAGTTGTCCGCTGAAGCCATGGGCGTGGACCCCACCCGTATCCTGCACGCTATCATTGTAGGCATCAGTTTTATCGGCGCGGGCACTATTCTTAAAAGCCGAGAGGGGATGGCCATTCGGTATCTGACGACCGCCGCCACGATTTTAGCAGCGGCTGCCATTGGTATCGCTGTGGGATTGCACCTTTACGTGCTGGCCGTGGGGGCTACCTTGCTTACGCTGCTTGTCAGTTTCGTGGTGGGGTACTTTGAATGATGGGCGAAGGCACTTCGATGCGCAGTTGATCGTAGCCGATGTTGACGCCTTCCGGCAATTCCCGTTCTATCTCTTCGTATTTGCCCATGCTGTGGCTGAGGTGGGTCAGGTAAGTCTGCTTGGGCTGTAGCGTTTCGATCATCGCCAAGGCTTCCTCTAAATTGAGGTGGGAATGGTGGGGGCGTTTGTGCAAAGCACTCAACACCAAGGTGTGTAGTCCTTGCAGCTTGGCCCGTTCTGCTTCTGCTATCGTTTTCACATCCGTCATATACGCAAAGCCGCCAATGCGGAATCCCAATACCGGCATGCGCCCGTGCATCGCTTCTATAGGCAGCACGTTAATGCCCGCCAGCTCAAATGCGCGTTTTTTGCTGATGGTTTCCAACTTGACCATAGGCGCGCCGGGATAGCGGTTCTGGGTGGCAAAAATATAGGCAAAGCGCTTGTTCAACTCTGCTTGCACAGGCTTTGTGCAGTACACTGGCATATCCGTATGGCTTTTAAAATTAAAAGGCCGCACATCATCTAGCCCAATGATGTGGTCGTTGTGCTGATGGGTGATGAGTATGGCGTCTAAATGGTCTACCCCCGCCCGTAGCATTTGCGCCCTAAAGTCCGGCCCGCAGTCTATAGCGATATTTTTGCCATCAACCTGCAGTAATGCCGCCGTTCGCAGCCGTTTATCCCGTGGGTCGGCGGACTGGCAGACGTCGCAGGCACAGCCGATAACAGGTACCCCCTGCGAGGTGCCGGTGCCGAGTAAGGTAATGGTCAAAGCAGTGTGTTTTATTCTTCTTCCTCCGAAAGCACGGATTTGCTCAATTGTTTATAAAACTTGGCGGTCTTTTCTTCCAGCCGGTCCAGGGGCACTTCTATCTGCCCCAGAATATCGAGCAGCACGTTGATGCGCCCCTCCACATCGTAGAATTTGTTAATGACAATAATGTTGCGGTCCTCCACGATCGCGTAGCCGGAGTTGAAGTTCCCCTTTTCGTAGCGTACGGTATAGTCGATCTGCTCGAATAAATGCTCTAGCTTCTTCAGGCTATGGCGGGTGTATTTGAACATCGCTTTGGTCTTTGGGCAAATGTAACAATTCATTTCAAAAGATAATCAGCGGAATCGGGTTGGTTGATAATGTCTGGGGTGAGCATTTGGAAGGAATGCCAGTGCTCCACCGTTTCGTTGAACTGATGAGTTTTGTCGGCAAACGCGCAGTCACGCAGGTATTTATCGGTGCTGATTTCTTCGAAGCCGGGGTTATGGACCAGATTTTGGGCCCACAGGCTGGCCGTGCAGGACAACAGCACCCAGAGCAGAAGCGGTTTTTGCATGGCTTTTACTACATAATGGTACGCATTGGCAAATGTTACAGCCTTTCCCGATAGACCATTCTTCCGGCTAATGCGTTATTGTACTACCTTTGACGCAAAAGAATAAAGTGCTATGCATAAGCTTATATATCGCTTTTCCTTGCTGCTCCTATGCGCCGGTATGGCCGTGTCGCTGGCGGCCCAAAACACCCCGGAGCGCCGATTCGAGGCATCGGTAGTCGCGGGCCCTACGATTACCCAGATTGACGGCGACAACCTGCGGGGGTTCCGCCGCTGGGGCGGGCAGGGCGGCCTGCAGGTCAACTATGTATTCGACGACCGCTGGCGGGCGGGCATTGAGCTGCTCTTCAGCCAGCACGGCTCCCAACGTCGCAATATTGACGACCGCAATTCCGCGGACACAGATATTGAGAAGGTCAATATCAATATGGTGCAGGCCCCGCTGCTGGTCCATTTCCGCGACTGGAAAGTGGGCTTGACCGCCGGTGGGTCCTACGGCAATATCATCAACTATGAGGTCATTGAAGTGGATGGAGAAGATGCCATAGAGGCTCACCCGCTTTCGGAGGATGTCTTCTCGCTTATACTGGGTGGCTCTTTTCACTTTACCGAAAAATTGGCGCTGGAAATCCGCTGGTCCCGCTGGCTCAATTCCCCCTACGACGAAGCGGCGGTGGATGCGAATGAGGCGACCTTGATCCCTTGGATTGGCCGGGCGGTGACGGTGCGGGGGGCTTATCGGTTTTGATGGGGGAGAAGAATGAGGTAGGTGTCCGGGTTTATACCTCGATCAGAGATCGTTCGGTGCTAGATCATTTTAAGAAAAGACGCTGCTTTTAAAACATTGAGCTTAGGAAAAGATAAGTCGTGCAGTACGTCAAAGTGCTTGTCATTGCTCACAATAAAATCAGCATTACTGGCAATAGCACAATCTACAAATTTATTGTCGTCTGGATCTGCTTTGATAAGATGCCATTTGAAATACTTAGTAGTCCAATGGATGTTTGGGGCATTTTCTATTAACTGCAAGGTATATTCCGCAAAATCTCCACCCATATGCCGAGTGAATATTTCTTCGTATTCTACTAAGATATCTGTTGTAACACAGAGGTCGTAATTGGCACTTATAAATGCATCAAAGATTGGCCGAAACTTGGACTTCGGCGAAATCGAGACAAGCAATACATTCGTGTCTAGTACGACCTTCATGACAATTCAGTTATCAGGATCGTAAGAAGTACGCTCATGCATTTCAAGCAGCCGCTCCATGTCTTCGTCCGACCAATTGTTCTTTTCCCAGGCTTCATCGGCCAAACGAGATACTTTCTGCGCTAAGTATCTTACGATAAGCCCTTTAATCTCACGCATGTCCTCCTCGTCCAGTTCACGCGAGAACAACTTAAGAATTTCCAGCTGCTGATCATTAAGGGGAAGTTCTTGTGTGGATTTCATTAAATTGCTTTTAAATTTCTAACGTAAGCATAGATAGATTTATCGCTCATCAAATGCCGCTGCCAATAATTCGAAATACAAACTATTCTTGACTCGGCATGAATGGCTAACAGACTATATCAAAAACCAGTTCCGCCCCAACTTACATATTCCGCCGATACTGCCCGCCCACTTCATACAGCGCATGCGTAATCTGCCCCAGCGAGCAGTGCTTCGTCGCCTCCATCAGCGCCTCGAAGAGGTTGCCGTTTTGGACAGCGACCTGCTGTAGTTGTTTGAGGTGGCGCTTGCCACGTTGCTCGTTGGTCTTTTCCAAGTTGCGCAGCCCCTCGATTTGCGCTTCTTTCTCCTCTTTGGTGGCACGGATCACTTCGCCCGGGCGCAGGGTGGGCGAGCCTTCTTTATTCAGAAAGGTATTCACGCCAATGATGGGCAAGTCGCCGTTGTGCTTGAGGGTCTCGTAGTAGATGCTTTCGTCTTGGATTTTCCCACGCTGGTACATGGTCTCCATAGCACCCAGCACGCCACCGCGCTCGGTGATACGGTCGAACTCCATCAGTACCGCTTCCTCTACCAGCTCGGTCAGCTCTTCGATGATGAAGGCGCCTTGCAACGGGTTCTCGTTCTTGGCCAGCCCCAGCTCGTGGTTGATGATCATCTGTATGGCCACGGCACGGCGCACGCTTTCCTCGGTCGGTGTGGTGATCGCCTCGTCGTAGGCATTGGTGTGCAGGCTGTTGCAGTTGTCGTAAATGGCGTACAGCGCCTGCAGGGTGGTGCGGATATCGTTGAAGCTGATCTCCTGCGCGTGCAGCGAGCGGCCGGAGGTCTGAATGTGGTACTTCAGCTTCTGCGAGCGCTCGTTGGCGTTGTACTTGTACTTCATCGCCTTGCTCCAGATGCGGCGCGCGACCCGGCCGATAACCGCGTACTCGGGGTCGACGCCATTGGAGAAGAAGAAGGACAAGTTGGGGGCAAAGTCGTTGATGTCCATGCCGCGGCTCAGGTAGTATTCCACGAAAGTGAAACCGTTGGCCAGCGTGAAAGCGAGCTGCGTTATGGGGTTGGCACCCGCCTCCGCAATGTGATAGCCGGAGATGGATACGGAGTAGAAATTACGCACCTTGTTCCAAATGAAGTACTCCTGCACATCGCCCATCAGCTTGAGGCTGAATTCGGTGGAGAAAATACAGGTGTTCTGCGCCTGGTCTTCCTTGAGGATATCGGCTTGCACGGTACCGCGCACAGAAGCCAACGCTTTGGCTTTCATCTCGTTGTACGCGCTTTCTTCCAGCACCTGATCGCCGGTGAGGCCGAGGAGCAGCAAGCCGAGGCCATCGTTGGTCTTAGGCACATCGGCGCGGTACTGCGGGCGGGGTAGGCCGCGGTCGTCGTATAGTTCTTTAAGTTTGGCTTCTACCTTGTCTTCCAATCCATGTTCCCGGATGTACTTTTCGCACTGCTGATCGATGGCGGTATTCATGAAGAAAGCGCAAATCGTCGCCGCCGGCCCGTTGATGGTCATGGAGACGGATGTCTTCGGATCGCAGAGGTCGAAGCCGGAGTAGAGCCGCTTGGCATCATCCAATGAGCAGACGCTCACGCCGGAATTGCCGATTTTACCATAAATATCTGGGCGGTAATCGGGGTCTTCCCCGTAGAGGGTGACCGAGTCGAATGCCGTGGACAGGCGAGCAGCGGGCATGCCTTCGGACAGGTAGTGGAAGCGCTTGTTGGTGCGCTCCGGCCCGCCTTCTCCGGCAAACATTCGCGTCGGGTCCTCGCCTTTGCGCTTGAAGGGGAACACGCCGGCGGTATATGGAAATTCGCCCGGCACGTTTTCCTGCAATGACCAGCGCAAAATCTCGCCCCAGTCCTTAAACTTGGGCAGGATAACACGGGGGATGCGCGAGTGGGACAGCGACTCCGTAAAGGTAGGCACCCGGATTTCCTTGTTCCGCACCTTGTACACAAACTCGTCGGCCTCGTACTGCGCCTTTTTCTCTTCCCAAGTGTCGATGATACGCTTGCAGTTGCCGTCTAGGTCCAGCGTAAGGTCATCGTAGGTTTTGCGCAGGCTCTCCAGCGTAGTTGCTTTGTTGGGGACGTTTTCCTGCGCTTCAATGGCTTTGATGGATTCGTTCAGGCCAAAGAGTTTGCGGGCAATGCTGATCTGCCGCTCTGCCCAGTCGTCGTAGTTGCGGTTGTTGTCGGAGATTTCCGAAAGGTAGCGCACCCGTTTGGGTGGAATAATGAAGATTTTCTCGCTTACCTCGTCGGAAGCCAAGAAGTCAGATTTAAGCGCTGCCCCGGTACGCTCTGCCAGGATATCCATCAGCACCCGGTAGAGTTGGTTCATGCCCGGGTCGTTGAATTGCGAGGCGATGGTGCCGATCACCGGCATTTCCTCCAGCTTTTTGTCAAACAGCATGTGGTTGCGCTGGTACTGCTTCTTCACGTCGCGCAGGGCGTCTTGCGCGCCCCGCTTGTCGAATTTGTTGATGGCAATCACATCCGCAAAGTCGAGCATATCGATTTTCTCCAGCTGCGTAGCGGCACCATATTCTGGCGTCATCACGTACAGCGACATGTCAGAGTGGTCGACAATTTCGGTATCCGATTGCCCGATACCAGAAGTTTCCAAGATGATCAGGTCGTACTGGGCGGCTTTCAAAATATCAATGGCGGCTTGCACGTGCTTGGACAAGGCCAAATTGGATTGGCGGGTAGCCAGCGAGCGCATGTACACCCGCTCCCTCGCACCCGCTGCAGTCACCGCGTTCATACGGATACGGTCGCCCAACAGCGCGCCCCCGGTTTTCCGCTTGGAGGGGTCTACCGAAACGATAGCAATGGTCTTCTCGTCGAAGTCCATCAAGAAACGGCGCACCAGTTCGTCCACCAGGCTGGATTTACCCGCGCCGCCCGTACCGGTGATACCGAGCACCGGGATGGTTTTGCCCTCTACTTCTTTGCGTAAGCGGTCTAGCCAATCGCGGTTTTGCTCCGGGAAGTTCTCCACGGCAGAGATCATGCGGGCTAGGGCCAGTGGGTCTTTCCCCTTAAATTCCTTAAGCTCCCCGTTCAGGCTAGTACCTACCGGGTAATCGCATTTTTCCAGCACGTCGTTGATCATGCCTTGCAAACCGAGTTCCCTGCCGTCATCCGGGGAGTAGATGCGGGTGATGCCGTAGTCGTGCAGTTCCTCTATCTCCTCCGGCAAGATCGTCCCACCACCACCACCGAACAGCTTAATGTGCCCGGCGCCGCGCTCCTGCAAAAGGTCATGCATATACTTGAAGAACTCGGTATGGCCGCCTTGGTAGGAAGTAATCGCAATCCCCTGTGCATCTTCCATGATCGCTGTATCCACAATTTCCTGTACGGATCGGTTATGGCCCAGGTGGATGATCTCCGCGCCCGAGCTTTGCATGATCCGGCGCATGATATTGATGGCGGCATCGTGCCCGTCGAAGAGGGAAGCGGCGGTGACGATCCGAACTTTATTCTTGGGGTGGTAGGGTGCTACGGTTTGCATATGTGGTTTTATTTGGATAAAAACGGCGCAAAATTACAAAAATTTTGCCAGACTGAAATGACAAGCAGTCTACAGAAGTATAACAAAATAGGGTTGCGGTGGTTTTGAAAGGTATGGGTATGTCTTTACTGCCTCTGTATTTCAATGAGGTGCCACCACTTTTGCTGAAGCATTTAGAAAGATTCGACTTGAACGCCTGAGTAGCATGACTGCTAAAGATACGTTGATTGGCGATATGATGCAGATGAAAATTCTGATTAAAAAATACTTTCGTCAAGAATCATACGATGAGCGGTATAGTTTTGCCAATCAATTAAATTAAAGATACAGACTTGTAGAAAAACAAACCACCCCTCTTCCACTTGTCCAATAATAGCTGCAATTGACTCAAAGTATGTAACGCCAGACGCTAGAAGCGTTCTACCAAGTCAACCCTAAATACATTGAGCAACTGTAACTGCTACAAACGGAACTGCTAAAACTGCAACTGCATTTGCGAAAGCACAAACAGCGCCTGCTCATCCTCTTTGAAGGCGGGAATACAGCGGGAAAAGGCTCCAACGCTATTCGCATTGAAGCCTTTCCAAATCGGATCAAAGGCCCCTACAGCGACCACAAGGTGTCCGCATCGGGCTTATTTTCTTAAGAACAGTGCGCAGGCTGTTCTCTAGCGCAAAGCGGTTAAGCCTCGCCAATATCCAATACCACACGCCCGTCGATCTGCCCGTTTTTCATACGGTCGAATACTTGGTTGATGTCATCTAGCTTGGCAGCCTCCACGGTGGCTTTTACCTTGCCTTCGTTGGCAAAGTCGATGCATTCTTGGAGGTCTTTACGGGTACCGACGATAGAGCCCCGCACCGTGATGCGGTTAAGAACGGTTTCGAATATGGGTAAATCGAAGCTTCCCGGGGGCAAGCCCGTCATGGCCAAGGTCCCTTTACGCCGGAGCGTGGAAATGGCCTGCGAGAAGGCCGTGGTAGATACGGCAGTGACCAAAGCGCCGTGCATACCCCCCCCGCTTTCTTTTTTAAGGTACGTTCCCGGGTCGGTCTGCGTGGCGTTGACGGTCAGGTCGGCGCCCAGCTTTTTGGCCAGCTCCAGCTTATCGTCTGCCACATCGATGGCGGCTACGTGCAAGCCCATGGCCTTGGCGTACTGTACCGCCACATGGCCGAGCCCGCCGATACCGGAAATGGCCACCCACTCGCCGGGTTTGGTGTCTGTTTCTTTCAGGCCCTTGTAGACGGTGACGCCCGCACATAGAATGGGCGCCATCTCCAAGAAGTTGACGTTGCTAGGCAGGTGCCCAACGTAATGAGAATCGGCAATGACGTATTCGGCATACCCCCCGTCGACGCCGTACCCCGCGTTGAGCTGGCTTTCGCAAAGCGTTTCCCAGCCGGTGATACAGTGCTCGCAGAAACCGCAGGCGGTATACAGCCAAGGCACCCCCACCGCATCTCCTTCTTTGAGGTGCTTGACCTCTGAGCCTACAGCGGCTACATAGCCTACCCCCTCGTGGCCAGGTATGAGCGGCAGCTTGGGCTTGACGGGCCAGTCTCCATCAGTGGCGTGCAAGTCCGTATGGCAGACGCCGCTGGCCATGATTTTGACCAATATTTCATGCTTCTCCGGACGGCGGACGGGCATTTCTTCTATTTTAAGCGGCTTGCCAAATTCGTGCACTACCGCTGCTTTCATAGTTGTGGGTAACATGGACTTAGATTTTAATGAACGAAAGGAAAGAAGCAACAGGAGGGCATCTAGCCTCCTTGCATTGTGCTTAAAGTACAAAAACAAGGCATAACTATCAAAAATAATAGCGAATTAATTTTCCGGCATAGCTATACTATTATTATGGTTTCTCCGCTTCAGGATGAGTAATGGACTGTAGCGAGGCTCGGTTGCTGGAGAAACAGGAAGGTTGGGGGCGATAGCAATCGGGAAGCTACCAGGCCGAACTAAAAAGCCCCCACTTAATAGTGAAGGCTTTTTTCTGTAGCGTGAGAGTGACTTGAACACTCGACCTCAGCATTATGAATGCTGCGCTCTAACCAGCTGAGCTACCACGCCATGTTATGTGAATGCTGCGCTCTAACCCCCGATAGTTATCGGGGAGCTACCACGCCATGTTATGTGAATGCTGCGCTCTAACCCCCGATAGTTATCGGGGAGCTACCACGCCATGTTATGTGAATGCTGCGCTCTAACCCCCGATAGTTATCGGGGAGCTACCACGCCCTCCGCCCGCCGTAGTCTTGACGAAGGCGGGATTTAACTGCCAACGAACAAACTACAAACGGGATTCGCATTTTTGCGACTGCAAAGATAAGCTTTGCCCCCAAAAAGCGCAACCTTTTAAGCCGTATTTTTTTACTATGCTACAAAAAGCGATACTCAAATGTCAGACCCACGCCTCAGCATACGACCGGAAGTGACCACCGAAGATATAGAAAGCACGGAAGCCGAACGCTTCCAGAATGCCACCCTACGGCCAGTCCTGAAAATGCAGAATGACTTGCTCGCTGCCATCTTCCGGCACTTCATGGATAAACGGAAAGTCAAATTCGATAACCTTAGCCCGCAGCAACAAGAGAAGCAGATCGAGCACAGCGTAAGCAAGGACAAGCGCCTGCGCTTCCAGCTGCTAGGGGCAGTGATCGGGCAGTTCACGACTGAGGAGTACGCCGCCTACTTGGAAATCGAGCGGGAAGCAGTGCGGCGCATTTCGACCATGCTCACGGAGCGGCTGAAGGATCAATTGTGCTAATCCTCCCGCTTGGCGAGCAGCAAGCTTAAGCCCAGCCGCAGGTTGGCGCTGTTGCTATCCTCCGGGCGGAAAGCCGTCAGGATGTTGTCGGTAGCAGCCATGAGCTGCACGGGCCCGAGCTTCAGGGAGGCATTGAGCCCTAGGTTGTCAAACCGTTCGTCTTGGAAAGAGTAGATACCGCCTACATTCAAAAAGGGCAGCACGTCCATATTCGCCGCTACCGCCACGGCAGGCCGGGTGGTGCCCCGGTAGCGCTCGCCGAAAAACAGGCCGCCTACCGTCAGCTTGTCGTTCACCCGGTAATGGGCGCTGAGGTAGTAGCGGGTGGGGAGGCTGTTCTCGTAGCCCACCATCGTTTCCTCCACTTCGTAAATCTGCTCAATGGTATCGAGCACGGAGCCAAATTCGGTGGAATCCTCTAGAATGCCCTGCGCGAAGTCCAGCCCTTCGTATTCGAAAGTACCCTGCAAGGCGTAGTTACGCACCTCGTCCTCCCAGGCAATGCTGCCGATATCCAGCACGCTGGCAGCCAGCTCCAAGTCGCCGAGGCGCAAGCTCGCCCCCAGGTCGAATGCGAAACCGGTATTGCCGCTGAAAAAGTTGTTGCCATCGAAGTTAGCAAAATCGAAGTTCGTGTCCAGCTCGTCGAAACCATTGTAATCTAGGGAGCCGGCGGAGTTGACCAGATAGTCCGCATCGAGCGTAAGCTGGTAGACCTCTGCATCGGTGTTGAGGCGGAGCCGCTCGCGCTCGGAGCTCACGCTGCCCGCCCCGGACAGCAGTTTGGCCCGGCCGCCTACAGTGAGGTTGTCGGTGAGGTCCACAAACAGGCCGGCAGCGAATTCCTGATAGCCGAAGATGTCAATTTTCGGCGCAAAGCCGATCTCTTGGCCCACGAACTGCGCGTTGCCCTGCCAAATCAGTTGGGGAAGGGCCTTCGGGTACTCCATAAAAGCATTGAAGCGGAAGGTATGCGACAGGCTAACCCCCACTTTGCCGAAACGCGCCATCAGGCTGAGCGTCTCGATGTCTAGGTTCTCGCGGATGACGTTCTCGGCTTCCATCTCTAGGATAGCGGCGTCAATATCTAAGACTTGTTTCCCGTTCTCTTCGGTAAAAAGCGTATTGAAAGTGATGTTTTCTACCGTAAGGTTGTTGTACAGGCCAGGCAGGCCGACGATAAAGTTATAATCTGGGGCCAGCGCCGGGTTAGTGCGGTTGGCTTGCCAAGTCTGCCGCATGAAATGGGTAGATAATTCCTGCTGTGCCCAAAGCGGGCTAGCCGACAGCAGCACGGCTATAATGAAGATGTACTTTTGCATAAATGATCTTGGTTTTCCGGGTTAAGTTATTCGCCTCTTCGGCCAAAAATAGCGCCCATCCGCAGGTCGACGCCCTGATCGGCCAGCAGGCGCACACTCTGCTGCCCGTTGTTGACGGTGGTGAAAGAGGCCACGAGGATCAGCTGCTCGGTAGGCTTGATACCGGCAAACCGGTCTTCCGGGAAATCGATGAAGGTGGTTTCTTCGCCTATGCCGGTGGAGAAGCCTTCCGCATCAGCCGGCGCTCCCGCGATAATTAGCTGGCTGGTGTCAAACAATGAATCAAGCACCATGCCTTCTGCGTCTAAGAAGTAGCCCTGCACCGCCACATCCAGCGGCAGGTCGTTGTACGCGACAAGTTTGAATTCGGCGCGGTAGATCTCTTCTAGGTCGCCCAGCTCCACGCTTAGCGTATCGCGTGCCACAAAGTCGATAGCGTTGCCGTACAGAGGCAGGTCTACCTCGATAAACACCTCGTAGAAACTGCTGTCGGTCAGGAAGCCTCTCAAGTCTGTGTCCCCGTCTGGGTGGGTAACGGCATCCACATCGTATTCGATGGCCAGCGGGCCAGCGCCCAAGATAGAGTCGATATTGGAGTTGCTTTTGTCGAAGACGTAATCGGCGACGATGGTTTGCCCCACTTCTCCGGGCCCCGGATAGGCGAAGTCAATCCCGGTTTCCACCAGCTCGCTCTCCAACGGCAGGATGTTGCCCCGCACGGTGAATACGTTGAACAGGTTGACCTGGGAGCGGGTGGGAATACCGAAGGAGTTCCGTACCTTGAACGTGACGGTAGGGTCGGCAAAGTAGATGTCGCCCTTCACCCAATCGTCGAAAAAGTCGATGATAATCGTATCCACGCCGCTTGCCTGCACTTCCGTGCCAAAGAAGCCCTCCATGTAGGAGAAAGACAGGTCGTTTAGCGTAAGCGCCCCGAAGGAAACGGTGTCTGGCCCTACGCCCTGCCGGATAAGCTCGTATTCTACAAATATGGAGTCGACACCGGGTGGCGTGACCACTTCATAACCCGCCAGGTCCTTCGGGTTAAGGATAGAGGTATAAAGCGGCTCGTCGCCGGTGCCGCTGTAAGCGGGGGCAGAACCGCTCAGCTGTAGTACTTCGCCATCGGGGCTGTACACGTCCGGAAGGGTGAGCGTGACCTCTACAGGGTCGGGGTGCGGGTTTTGGAAACCCCAAGAAAGCCTGCCTTTCTCAAACACCAGGCGGTCGAAGCTTGTACCTTCGTTGGTTTCCAAAGGCAAGCCAAACCGTTTGGAAAACAAAGGGATAGCAGAGCCGTCCAAGGACTCGTTGATGGCCGCAAACAAAGTGTCGCTGTTCTGGCTGATGACATCGCCTCGGTACTCAAAGGTAATCAGGCCGTTCTCGTCGATGCGCAGTGTGGACAGCTCGCCGGCATTTTCCAAGACGTCTTCTATGCTCAGGCGTGTGCTGGCAATGGGCAAGGCGTAGGAAGCATCGTACT
>JAAAOU010000307.1 GCA_009908745.1 Bacteroidota bacterium | reverse complement strand
CTGTTTGCCCGGGCAACGGCTGACTGGCGGAAAATATGGTCTGCGCAGCTGTCGATCCGCCGGGACCACTCTGATTTACTGCGGGAGGATGCAGCCTCTTCGTTCAGCACGGCCCTCAGCCTGGCCGTTGACTTGAACCATTTCATCGACATGGAGCAAGTACAATACGCAAAAGTACGGGCAGGTTACGGCTTGACAGGCAATCTGCCAAACCAGCGCCGGCCAGATATCGCCAGCGTCACCAGTATAGTGGACGAAGGTACGTTTCCGGTTGAGATCATCAACGCCAACAGCCCTGGCCTGACGCCCGAGCGGCAAACCGAATTCAACGTGGGCCTGGAACTCGCCAGCCCGCGGCTGCAGGCCACCCTTGACCTTTACAGCCGCCGTATCGACGAGCTGATCTTACTGCGCGTAGGCGATCCAATACTGGTATCCCCACGCTATGGCAACGCCGGGCAACTTCAGACCCGAGGCGCGGAATTGAGCTTGGCCTACGACGTCCTGCAAACCGCAAAGGCATCTTGGAATACCGGTATCATATTGAGTACATTCCGGTCTACGCTAGAATCGTATCTCCTCCCCACTGATGTCCGCGGCAACTTAGGCTCGCCCGGCCAAAACGGCACTTTCCCCTCCATACTGCGCGAAGGAGAAGCCGTCGGCCAGTTGTGGGGGCCAGTTTACGAAGGTGTAAGCCCCAGCGGCGAGCCAACTTTTGCAGACCTTAACGGGGATGGGCAGGTTGTGGCTACACCGGGCAATGCCCTAGACGAAAATGCAGATTTTCAAGTATTGGGCAACGGCCGGCCAAGCCTGGAATTGGGCTGGGCCAACCAGTTTTCCTTTGGCAGCTGGTCGGTGCATGCACTGGTTCGCGGGGCATTCGGGCACAGTATGGTAAATACGCCACGGGCATTTTACGAACCCCGTGTTCCATCAATGGTCGCTTACAACAACGTCAACACGGAACTGGCTGTGGAAGAATTGACCACCGCCCGCTTCAGTTCCCTCTACGTGGAACGCGCCGACTTCCTGAAACTGGACAACCTCAGCTTGGCCAAACGCTTTGCTTTCCGCCAGCAAGACCGCAGCCTGACGCTGTCCCTGACCGCGCAAAACCTGCTGCTGTGGACCAGCTACACCGGCGTAGACCCCGAGCCTGCTCTGGTGGATTACGGCCCGGCTACCGGCGCGGAACAGATTGACTATGGTACACCTGATTATGCAGCTACGGGTATAGACCGGCGATATAGCTACTGGCCGGCTTGGTCGGTGGTATTGGGCCTGCAGCTGGCGTTATGAGCCCCGCCCGGGTTGGTGCCCGGTTGTGTCAATACCCGGGGTTCTGCAGTATTCACGATCAGCTCGTCCTCTATTTTGCCGATTGGTTAATCCCGGCCTCTCCGACTTTCTTCTCAGTGAGTGATCTTGGCAGCCCCCAAGCCAGAAAGAACGACTTTCGTCGAATCTGCCCCCCACTTTGGCACCTCCCCCCTTCTCTACGGCGGACAAGCAGGCCGTAGCGAACGCTAGGCTAATTAGTTTTTAAGCGTTTGGCGCAAAGCCTTCGTCTTGTTGCCGTAATAATCCGGCTGTCCGCTGCTCCCAGTTTACGCGACGGGCGAGGTATTATCATTTCCCTACTTCCGTTCCAGCCCCCGCGTCATCTCCTCCAGCTGCTGCTGCAAGTGCTCCACATGCTCCAGCGAAAGGTTGTCGTGGATTTTCAAGGACAGCTCGTCAATGGTATCGAGGTACAGGGTTTCCAGTTCCATATCGGAGCGCATTTCCTCCATATCGGCCAGGTCTTCGTAGTGGTGCTCTTTGAGGCGGCGGAGTTCCTCCTCTTTCTCGGCTAGGGAGAGCGACAATTGGTGGTTGTGCAGCAGGCGGTTGAGTTTGTGCTCGGCCGTGCGGTAGAAGTTGGCTTTCGCCTGCCGGAGTTTCAGCTCGGCTTCGAATTCGCGGATGAGGTACTGCACATCGGTGCGGTTGCGGACATTGAGCTTGTCGGCATTGCGTTCCTCCTTGCGCAGCTCGCGCAGGTTTTTGCGGATTTTGCTGATTTCTTCCTCGTTGCGCTTGATCTGCGTACGCGACTGATCGATGCGCTCGGCAATGCCGGCGGGCAACGAGCCACGCTGCTGCCGTTCTGTACGCTTCTGCCGGACCAGTTCGTAGGCCAGATAAGCCAAAAAGCCAATCGCCCCAAAGATCACCAGCGTCAGCAGCATGAAGCGCAGCGGGCCGGCAAAGCGGAGCAGTATGATAAATACCACTACGGCTAAGACGATGCGCAGCGGTGTCCATTTCCATTTCTTTTCGTCAGCCATCATCATTATTTATTCCACATACAATACGGTAGCGCTACTAAAAAAGTTGACATTTTTTTCGCGAAAGCTTAAACCCTTTTCTGATTATCCTGTTAGCCGTTCAGTTTTACGAATCGCTAATGTTTTTTGTTTGTTTATAGTTTATGTCAGGTACTCCGCCCCTTGGAGTACCTTTTTTATTTTAGAGGTACGGGTTTGAGGGTAATCCCTTGGTGTTTCAGCAGCCGCAACACGCCTTTCCCACCCGCTAAGTGCCCCGCCCCTACTGCACAAAACACAGGGCGCTCTGCTGTAAAGGCGGCAATGCGCTCTGCCATGATTTCATTACGGCGGTACAGCAGCCGGTGCCGCATCCCTGAGGCGCTGCGCTTGGCGGCCCGGTGCAAGCGGTAGATATCGCCCGATTCGTACAGTTCCGTCATTTTGCGCAGTTGCCGGCGGTGGCTTTTGATGTTGCGGCCCAGCCACAGCAGGGATTGCAGCTGCTGCTCAATAGGTATACTACGCAGTAAAGCGACCTGCTCTTCGTACGTTTCTATACCGAGAATGGCCTTGCCTTGCTCCTGCGCATAGCGCCACAGCTGCTCGTCCAAGGCGATAGGCTGCTCCTGCCCCATCATACGCTCGTTCAGCACGTTGACCGTCATAAGCGGCAGTGCCCGCCGAAATGCCATGATGTCGACTTTCAGTACCCGCAGGAGAAAACGGCGCAGTTTCTGAAACTTGCGGGCCGGCAGCAGGCTGTCCAGGGTTTGTCCGGGTGGCAATTGCAACAAGCCCGGGTCGAGCCCTTCTACAGCCCCTAGATCGAACTCCAGGGCCAGGGCTTCGCATTCGTCTATGGCCGCGTAGGCTTTTTCCAGCAGCCGGAAAGCCCGTTGGTCGCGTACGTGCATGGTGCCAAACAGAAAAGACACCGGCCCTTCCCCCGCTGCGTCATGCATACGCCAGAGCAATTGGTTGTGGTTGGTGTTGACAATAGACATATCCGTATAACGTAAAGCCGTTGCTGAAAGCATCAACAACGGCTAGTGTTTGTGCAGTTTGCCGGCTTCGGTCGCTTTGTATGCAGCCAGCCTACCGGTAGCATATTTTACCGGCTGCCTATTCGTATTTGTAGGGCAACACCTTGGAGTCCTTCACCGTAGAGAGCGTCATCAGCGTCTTGAGGCGCTCAATCTCGTCAATTTGCGACAGCGTTTTGAACAGCAGCTGCTCGTAAGTAGGAATATCCTTGCAGACAATCTTGATGAGGAAGTCCGCTTCGCCTGTGATGATATAGCACTCCGTGATCTCTTCAATTTCCCTGATCTTCTCCAGGAAGTGGTTCAGGGCGTTCTCTTTCTGCCAAGCCAGCGATACGAGCACAAAAGTTTTGACATTCAGGCCGATCGCCTGCGGGTTGACCTTGGCGTGATAGCTTTCGACCACCTCCGCACTTTCCAGCTTTTTAACCCGCTCCAAAGTAGGGGCCGGCGATAAACCGATGCGCTTGGAGAGCTCCAAGTTGGTGATTTTGCTGCTGTCTTGTAGAATTTTGAGGATCTTTAAATCGATCTTGTCCAGTTTGTCCGACATTTTCCTGTTTGTGTTATTGCTGAAAAAAGACCGTTGCAAGATATTGACTAAAAAAACAAAATACAAAACGACAGGGGGAATCCCTTTTAAAATTTTTTGACGCTTCGCATTAGCCAAATTTTCCGCAACACTATCATAAGCAGGCAACGCGATGGCTGCCTGCTCAAAATATGGTTTTGCTATGGGAATATACCGAGCGACAAATAATCGCTGCTGATCTTGTTGATGGCACTGATGAAAGAAGCCGTACGCAGGTCTTCTACCTTGCGTTTGCGGTTCATAATCTCCCGTACCTGCTGATAGGCCGTGATCATGGTTTCTTCCAGGCCGGAGCGCACCAAGTCAATCTCTTCGGCTCCCCGGGCAACGAGCGTACGCTCGCGGTCTGTAACGCTTTTGCCCGTCGTGCGTTCAATCAGGTCGACCAAGCTCTGGTTCACTTTCTGGTTGAACCGCTTTTCCATACGGCCAAACCGCATGTGGGAAAGGTTTTTAAGCCACTCGAAATAGGACACTGTCACCCCACCCGCGTTCAGGTACACGTCCGGGATGATCAGCACGCCAGCCTTCAGCAGCTGCTCTTCGGCCATTGAGGTAATAGGCCCGTTAGCCGCTTCGGCAATAATCTTGGCTTTGATGCGGTGGGCGTTCTCCGTGGTAATCTGGTTCTCCAAGGCCGCCGGCACGAGAACATCGCAATCAAACTCCAGCACTCTCATGCGGTCTTTCTTATCGAGGCTCTGCGCGCCCGGGTAGTTGAGGATGGAGCCTGTTTCTTTGCGGTACTTGAGCAAATCGTGGATGTCAATGCCCTTCTCGTTATAGATTGCGCCTTCTACCTCGCCGACGCCGACGATCACAGCGTCGCCTTCATCCTGGGCGATCATAGCGGTATAGGAGCCCACGTTACCCAACCCCTGCACCACAATACGTTTACCCGCAATGCCGGGGTCGAGGCCGAGTTTGCGCATATCCGCTTTCTGCTCACAGGCCTCCCGGATGCCGTAAAAGACACCGCGCCCAGTAGCCTCTGTACGCCCGCGAATACCGTTCTGGTTGACGGGTTTGCCGGTTACACAGCCTGCCGCGTCGATATCATCGCCTTTGAATGCGCGGTAAGTATCGTAGATCCAAGCCATTTCCCGTGAGCCTGTGCCGTAGTCCGGCGCGGGGACATCCACAGCTGGCCCCATCATGTTACGGCGGACCAACTCTGTGGTGTAACGGCGGGTAATCTTCTCCAGCTGCGTAGGCGTAAACTCCCACGGGTTGATCTTCACCCCGCCCTTGGCGCCACCGAAAGGCACATCCACGATCGCACACTTGTACGTCATGAGCGTGGCCAAAGCCATTACTTCTTCCTGATTGACATGATTACTGTAGCGGATGCCGCCTTTAGTCGGTGTACGGTGGTGGCTGTGCTGTACCCGGTAAGCCTCGATTACTTTGTACTCATTGCCCACCTTAACTGGAAAGCGGACTTGGTATACGGCGTTGCATTCTTTGATTTGGTCGAGCAGGCCTCTATGCAGCCCGGTGTGCTGAGCGGCTTTGTCAAAATAGTTTTGGACACTTTGATAAAAGCTCGTCTGCGATTTTGGTTCGAGATCAATCATCGTCATTAATTTGGTTTTCTAATTTGGCTAGCTTCCTATCCAGATAGATCAAGAATAGGACGATGCCGACAAAAATGGCCACGATAACCGCTACAACCACATAGATTTTC
Organism: Bacteroidota bacterium; assembly: GCA_009908745.1. Classification (GTDB taxonomy): domain Bacteria; phylum Bacteroidota; class Bacteroidia; order Chitinophagales; family Saprospiraceae; genus Phaeodactylibacter. The sequence goes on along the minus strand of JAAAOU010000307.1, from coordinate 8,840 downwards.
CCGGTACTGCGCATGAAGTCCATGTCTGCTTCTTGGGCGCTCAGCGCCTGCAGGACAGCCAAGAGGAGAAAAAATGTGATGGGGCCTTTCTTCATCTTGCATCAATTTTTCTGGGGGGCTAAAGTCGTTCTATTTTTCAACTTCCCCAAATATAATTTGGCTTTTCGCATTTAAAAAACGGAAGCTTAACACCACGTTCTCATTGTATAGCCAAATGCGGCAGCCAAGGCCAAGAAAAACGGGTTCTCAGACCATTAAGGAAGTCTAAGAACCCGCTACTCCGCAGAATTGTTCTAAGGTAAATCAGGCTTTAACAGCCGCTTTGACCGGTTCTATCCAGCCATGCTTGTCTTCAATGCGGCCCGAACGCATGCCGTCAATCTGGGTTTTGATCAATTGGCCGACCTGCCGCTCCTCCATGGGGGGCAGGTCCATGACGATATCCTTGTAGGCCAACTTGGACACATGGGCAACCACAGCTGCCGTACCCGTACCGAATACCTCTTGCAGCTGGCCCGCTTGATAAGCTTCCACCACTTCGTCGATCGTGATTGGCCGTTCTTCCACCTCGTAGCCATGCTCGGGCAAAATGTGCAGGGCCGTGTCCCGGGTAATACCGGGCAGGATACCACCGTTGAGCGCCGGCGTGACCACTTTGCCGTCTATGACGAAGAAGATGTTCATCGTGCCGACTTCCTGTATGTACTTGAACTCAATGCTGTCCAGCCACATCACTTGATCATAGCCTTTCTCGTTAGCCAGCTTAGCCGGCAGCAGAGAAGCCGCGTAATTACCCGCCACTTTAGCAGCGCCAGTGCCTCCTTTGACCGCGGCGCGTACATAGTGCGTATCGGCAATCAAGCTCACTGGCTTGGGGTAATACGGGCCTACCGGGCCGGTGAAGATGATGAAGCGGTAAGTCTGGGAAGGCTTCACACCGATAAACTCGTCATTGGCAAACATGTAAGGCCGTATATACAACGCGCTGCCTTCCTTAGGCGGGATCCAGTCACGGTCCAAACCGACCAATTCGTGTAATGCTTCCAGGAAAAGCCCCTCGGGGAAGTCAGGCATGCACATACGGCGGGCGGACTGGTTGATGCGCTTGGCGTGCATTTCAGGGCGCAAAAACAAGGGCGTGCCATCGTTTGATTTTGAAGCCTTCATCCCCTCGAATATAGCTTGCCCGTAGTGCAAGGCCATAGCTGCAGGGTGGATTTCAAAATGGCCGAAAGGTACGATCCGAGGGTCCTGCCACTCGCCGTCTTTGTAGTCCGCCACAAACATGTGGTCTGAGAATACCCGGCCAAAGGGGATGTTATCGAAATCAACTTCCGATAGGCGAGATTTTTGGGTTTTTGTGATTCTTATAGTATCTTTCATACACCTGATTTTTGTGCAAAAATAGCAAAAATCTTATGATTATTTTATATTGGGGTCGATTATGACGCTATCCTGAACATTTATTTGGCTCAGCCCCTGTAAATCAACAATAATTTTGAACCCGTCATTTTTGGACTTCCCATTGTACCGCTTGCCGGCCACCTCTCTGCCCAAAAACCGCCTTGAAGGCGAAGGGCAGCGGCAAATAGGGATATTTTACGAAGGTACTGCCACCGAAGAAGAAACGCTTTCGCCTTTCCTCGACAAAATAATGCAATCGGTCAAGGTTGACCGCTACCAGCACGCCATATCCATAAGGTTAACGCCAGGTGAGCCTATTAGTTTGCAGCAGCTGCCAGACTGGAAGGCCTTGGAATACGGCCTGATCTTTGGCATACCCCCCCAACAGCTAGGGTTGAACGCCCACTTGCCGGCTTATGTCCCCACGACGGTATCTGGCCTTACCTTTCTTTGGTCCGATCCCCTGAAGAGCATATGGGAAGAGCGGCAGCAGGGCGGCAAGAAAATGTCGGGCCAGCTTTGGCGTGCCCTTCAACAACTATTTTTATCATCCTAAAACATAAACGGCTAACTGCCATGCAATCAATCGTATTCGCTACCCGCAACCCCGGTAAAATCCAGGAAGTCAGGCAACTACTAAGCGACAAAGTAGAAATACTCGGCCTGGAGGACATCAACTGCGAGGAGGTGTTACCAGAAACCCGCCCTACCATAGCGGGCAACGCGCTGGAAAAAGCGCAATTTGTCCATGCCAATTATGAAGTGGACTGCTTCTCAGAGGATTCCGGACTGGAAGTCGAAGCGCTCAACGACGAGCCCGGCGTCTATTCCGCCCGCTACGCCGGACCCGCCCACGACGATGAAGCCAACATGTCCTTGCTGCTCGCCAACCTGAAAGGCATAGAAGAACGGGAAGCCCTTTTCCGCACAGTCATCGCGCTCATCCTCGATGGCAAGGAACATACCTTCGAAGGAACGGTAGAAGGGCATATCATCCATCACAAGAAAGGGCACAACGGCTTCGGTTATGACCCCATCTTTATGCCAAAGGGGCACAACCGCACCTTCGCACAGATGAGTCCGGAAGAAAAAAACGAGATCAGCCACCGCGGTAAAGCGGTAAACAAGCTTATTGACTTCTTGGCGCAGAAGCTGGGTTGATATATTGGGTTTTTCTTCCTACCTTACTAGGCTAATGTACGTTGAGTGGAAAGCTTTAGCGCTTTCTACGCTAGAATTAATGCAGCAGCAGATATGAACGCAGAAAACTTCAGCCAATATCTACGGGATCCGTCCCTACTCCACCAGGTTTCTTACGAGGAACTCAAGACCGTAAGTTTGCAGTACCCCTACTGCCAACCGCTGCGGCTGTTGCTGCTCAAAAAATGCTTGCTGGACAACCGGGGGAATTGGCGAGAGGCTCTGGCTCAAGTGGCGTCGCGCAGCGTAGACCGCCGGCTGCTGTTCGAGCGGGTGAGAGCGCTCGGAGGCACCACTGAAGCTGTCGACAACTTTTTGATGGCGGAGGAGTACCTCGAACTCAAAAGCTTGGAGGAATTGGAGGAAGAAGCCCTGCCTTTATCCGGAGCGGCTGACGAGGGGGTACAGTTCGACTTTGACCCGGCTGATGCCAATGCTACCGAGCGCCCAGCCCCTACGGCTCAAGCCCCCCATGCCCAAGACGAGGACGGTCTGTTCTCCACCGAGGAAGAACAAAAGTACGCCCCTCATAGGGCCATGCAGCTGCAGGATTGGACCTCCCAACAACTGCAGCAGATCGCCGGAGCACTACAGGGTACTGCCCAGCCTGCTCATCCCGCCGTTTCTTCCCCACAGGATGAGCACCTAGACGGCGAATGGGTACACCAGCTGCTCCCCAAGGCCGTACTGACCGCTATAGCCATCGACTTCGTAGCCGACAAAGCACGGTCGCCCGTACAAGCCCGCCCTGCTTCCACCAGCCGTATGGCCCCTCATACCCCTTTGCACGAGGGCATCCCGCGCCCGCGCCCCAAAACATCATTTACCAGTTGGATCGCCCAATTTCAACCGCCCAACATTCAAAACCAACTGAGTGACATCATGGAGTCCAAACACTTGGAAGACCTGAAAAAAAACAAAAAAAAGCGTAAAACAGGGCAAAAAGATGTGTCCCATATCGCCGAACAGAGCATTACCCGGCACCCAGACGTCATTTCTGAAACTTTGGCCAAGCTTTTAGCTCAGCAAGGAGAAAAGGAACAAGCTGCCGAGATATACGAACGGCTGATGTTGGTTTTCCCAGAAAAAAGTGCTTACTTTGCGCATCGCATTGAGCAGCTAAAAAAGAACTCTCTCTGACAATCGTTGCGAGGAATGACTTTGGAGAAAAGAGTACGAGCATAAAGAGCAGTATCTTCTTCATCGTCGTTTGCTCAACACCACAACAACTGTCAGAGAACTAAAAAGTATATGTAAGATATGTTGACTACAATGATTGTTCTTATCGCCCTAGTATGCGTCCTGCTCATGGGCGCAGTCCTCATACAAAACCCTAAAGGCGGTGGTGTGGACTCTACCTTTGGTGGCTCCCAAGCCAATCAGATGTTTGGTGCCAAAAAATCAGCGGATTTCATCGAGAAAGCCACTTGGTATCTCGCGATCGCCTTGTTCGTGCTCTGCATCATCACGAGCTTGATTGTAGGCGGGGGTGCCGAGGGCGCAGCGCCACTCATGTCACAGTAAGAATTGGACGGCAGCAAATCGGCCTGCTTAGCAAGTGCCGGTGAGAAACAGGCTGAATACAGGACGTTGTATTCAGCCTGTTTCTTTTTTTGCCAATCTGGCAAACATAGCCCCACAATCTAGGTATTGCGAACTTCTGGCAGCATCAAGCTGTAAAAATGTCAGAAAGTCGAGTTTGGCACGTCATCTGATGTAGAAAGTTTTAGCAATTTGATGTTGCTACCTACAATACTATTTGTTTAACAAAACAGCTATAAAACGCATTTGACTATGAAGCCCATCAATGACAGAGTGGTAGTCAAGCCCGCCGCCGCGGAAGAGAAAACGCAGGGTGGTATTATCATTCCAGATACCGCCAAAGAGAAGCCCCAACGCGGTGAAGTCGTAGCAGTAGGCCCCGGCAAAGACGGCAACGAACTGACCGTCAGCGTAGGCGATACTGTACTGTACGGCAAATACTCCGGCCAGGAGCTGCAGTACCGCGGCGAAGACTACTTGATTATGCGCGAAGATGACATCTTGGTCATCTTAGAAGGTGGCGAGTAACAACGCTGCCTTTTTTAGTGGCAAAGCTTGGCTCGTACTAAAGCCAGCATTTGCATTTTCCATTATTTTTCCAAAACAAAAAATCCAACCTTACCATGGCTAAAGAAATTAGCTTTGATAGAGAAGCAAGAGAAAATCTACGGGCAGGCGTGGACGCTTTGGCGAACGCTGTCAAGGTGACCCTCGGCCCCAAAGGCCGCAACGTAGTGATCGAAAAAAGCTTCGGTGCCCCGCAAATAACCAAAGACGGTGTGACTGTAGCCAAAGAAATCGAGCTGGAAGACGCCGTAGAGAACATGGGTGCCCAAATGGTCAAAGAAGTTGCTTCTAAGACAGCAGATATTGCGGGCGACGGTACTACTACTGCTACCCTACTGGCACAAGCGATGATCAGTGCCGGCTTGAAGAACGTCACGGCGGGGGCAAACCCAATGGACCTCAAGCGAGGTATCGACAAAGCTGTGAAAGCGGTTATTACTGACTTGCAGTCCCAATCTGAAGTGGTCGGCGATGACTTTGAAAAGGTCAAGCAAGTGGGTTCTATTTCCGCCAACAACGACGAGGAAATCGGTACGCTGATTGCAGACGCGATGAAGCGCGTTACCAAAGACGGTGTTATTACTGTAGAAGAAGCCAAAGGCACAGACACCTACGTCGACGAGGTGTTGGGTATGCAGTTTGACCGGGGCTACCTTTCCCCCTACTTCGTTACGGACACCGAAAATATGGTGACCGAATACGAAGACCCCTACATCCTGATCCACGACAAGAAGGTGTCCAATATGCAGGATATCGTGCCTATCTTGGAAAAGGTCGTACAGGCTGGCCGCCCACTCCTGATCATTGCCGAGGACATCGAGAGCCAAGCACTTGGCGTACTCGTTGTCAACCGTTTACGCGCACAGCTGAAAGTCGTTGCGGTTAAAGCACCTGGCTTTGGTGACCGCCGCAAGGCCATGCTCGAAGATATTGCTATCCTGACTGGCGGCACGGTCATCAGCGAAGAGAAAGGCTACAAGCTGGAAAATGTCGAACTGGAGCACTTGGGCAGCGCCGAGAAAATCACGATAGACAAGGACAATACCACTATCGTAAACGGAAAAGGCGAGGACAATCAGATCGAGGCTCGTATCAACCAGATCAAGCAGCAGATTGAGGCTACTACTTCTGACTACGACAAAGAGAAGTTGCAAGAACGCTTGGCTAAACTGTCCGGCGGCGTAGCTGTACTGTACGTCGGTGCCGCTACTGAGGTAGAAATGAAAGAGAAGAAAGACCGCGTAGATGACGCCCTGCACGCGACTCGGGCTGCCGTAGAGGAAGGCATTGTAGCTGGCGGCGGTGTAGCCCTCGTGCGCACGATCAAAGCTCTAGAAGACATGACGGGCGCCAACGAGGATGAGACGATAGGTATACAAATCGTACGCAGAGCACTGGAAGCACCGCTGCGCACCATTGCTGACAACGCCGGTGCAGAAGGCTCTGTCATTCTGCAGCGCGTACTTAGTGAAACGGGCAGTATGGGCTATAATGCGCGCACTGGAGAATTCGAAGACCTGAAGAAAGCCGGGGTCATTGACCCGACAAAGGTCACTCGGATCGCTCTGGAAAACGCAGGCTCTATTGCTGGTATGCTCTTGACCACCGAATGCGTGATCAACGATAGCCCAGAGCCTGAATCCGCAGGCGGCGGTATGCCAGCCGGTGGTGGAATGCCGGGCGGTGGAATGCCGGGCATGATGTAATCCATCAACATCCAACATACTTCATGTAGCAAAAAAGAAGCTCTTGGCAATAGTGTCAGGGGCTTCTTTCTTTTTATCGTTCGCGCTCCTAATTTGGAAACACCTCCCCCGCCATCATCATAGCCTCACGGAAAGCTTCAAAGTCAATCCCGGTATCTTCCTTTTGATCTTGAAAATACCAGGCCATATTTTCCGTGGGCATGTTGCCCGTCAGGTCATCTTTGGCCATTGGGCAGCCTCCATACCCCCTTATCGCGCCGTCGAAACGTCGACAGCCGCTTTCATAGGCGGCCTGTATCTTTTCTTTCCACTTTTGGGGCGTGGTGTGAAAGTGTGCACCAAACTCTACATGAGGGTTGTTAGGTGTCAAATGGCTGAATAAATACCGAATGCTCTCCGGGCTGGCTACCCCTACGGTATCTGACAGCTGAAGGATGCGAATATCCATTTCCGCAAGCCGATTCGACCACTTTTGGACAATTTCTACATTCCAAGGGTCTCCGTAAGGGTTGCCAAACCCCATAGACAGGTAAGCAACTAGTGTTTTCCCCTCTTTGACGCATATATTTTGAATCTGCTCGATTCGCTCAACCGATTCCTCTATAGTGGCGTTGGTATTCCGAAGTTGAAACGTCTCCGACAAAGAAAACGGATACCCTAAGTAAGTAATTTCGTCAAATTGGGCAGCGTCATTCGCGCCCCTTCTGTTGGCAACAATAGCCAGCAGCTTGGAAGCAGAAGCAGAAAGGTCCAACCGTTGTAGCACCTCCGACGTATCCCGCATTTGAGGGATTGCTTTCGGCGATACAAAACTGCCGAAATCTACGGTATCAAACCCAACCTTGAGCAGTTGGTTAAGGTAAGCGGCTTTCTGCTCGGTCGGGATAAAGGTTTTGATGCCTTGCATCGCATCTCGGGGACATTCTATAATTTTGACCATGGCTGTTAATTGGTTAGAGCGGCTCTAATTATTGGGATTGACTAAATATAGAAAACATGAATAAAAACAAAGGATTATTCTCATTAGTTGGCTTTATTTTAGCTGGTCTTGGCTTTAGTGCTATCGTATTAAGCCTTGTGGGAGCCAAGCTTTCATTTTTACTGTGGATTGATGCCTTTGGTGCCCTAACCGGCTTTGTGATCAAGCTTGTTATGATATTGATGGGTATTGTTATTCTGTATCTGGCAAGGACAGACTTTAGCGGAGAAGAAGAGATAACGGAGTAAGCGTAACCAGGGTTAGTATGCCAAAGCGAAAATTGGTTTGGCCTGCTCCCCCAATTCCTACTATGGTATTGGCTTACAGAAAAATGCGGCCAAACCAACCCTGAGCATTGTATAAAGTAAAGAAGCCAAGCAATCTAAACGATTGCTTGGCTTCTTTTTTTAGTGTCCCGCCCAAAGCAGCCCGCTTTTGCCTACGGGCTGCCTTGCGGCGAGTATATCATTCAAGAAGGGGGTTATTCAGCAATAACCATCTTCTTCGTTGCAGTGTATTCGCCCGTCTTCACGGTGTAAGTCAGCACGCCGGTTGTCGGCAGCTCCTTGGCGTCGACGACTACAGAGTTGTAGCCCTTCACGCCGTCCAGGTGCAGTACCGTCAGTACTTTGCCCGTAACGTCGCTGATGGTGACCGTCGCGTCGGCTGCTTCCGGCAGGTTGAAGCCGATCAGGGTCTCGCCCTTGAACGGGTTCGGCTGGTTCTGGTACAGCTCGAATGCTGCGCCACCGACAGTGCCGTTCGTGAACTCGATAGCCACGTCCTGCAGGCTGCCGTCCTTGCCGTACGCTTCTGCCTTGGTCAGCTCGGAGCTTACGCCCAGCACTTCGCTCAGCATCACGTCAGCGTTGGCGCGCAGTACCAGGCTGAACACCTGCTCGCTGCCGGCCTCGCCGTTCCAGCTCGTCGTGATCATGCCCTTGTCTGCGTAGACCATGCCGAAGTGCTCTTCGCCGGCCACGCCGCTTACGATGTCTACCACCTCTACCGCGCCGTCAAGCGTCAGTGTCGCCTGGTAGCCCTCGATGCGGGCCAGGTCGGCTGCCGTGAACTCTACCGTGTACTCGTTGCCGGCTTTCAGCTCGGCCTCCGCCACGTTGAAGGCGAAAGTACCCTCGAAGCTGCGGTTCTCCACTGCCGCCAGGCTGTTGGCCTGTGCGTTGCCGTCCACGTCGCCGATCTTCACGGCCACGAAGTCAGCATCGGAGATGCCCGCCTCTGGCAGGTTGTTCTGGTTGACTACTTCGGGGAACTGCTCTGCCCATGGGTTGCCCGCTACCGGGAACTGGTAGGAAGCGTCCACGAAGCGCCAGCTCGTGTTGTTCGCAAACTCCGTGTCGATCGACAGGATCAGCTTGCGCAGCTGTATCAGGTCGAGCGTGGAGATGTTGCCGGAGTTGTTCACGTCCGCAGCAATCATC
>JAAAOU010000482.1 GCA_009908745.1 Bacteroidota bacterium | reverse complement strand
CGATGGGCGGCTGTCGCGCATTGCTTCCGACGGCTACATCGACCGGGCGACTTCGGACTTGCGCTCGTACTATTTCTCTGCCGCCTACCTGGGGGAGAGCAGCAGCCTGCGCTTTGTCTCTTTTTCTGGCCGCGAGCGTACCTACCAAGCTTGGTACGGCGTACCCGCGGAATTCCTCGACGACCGGGAACAGCGCAAGTTCAACCCGTCTGGCACTGAAAAAGAGGGGGAACCCTACGAAGACGAGGTCGACAACTACGGGCAGGACCACTACCAGCTCATTTACAACAATCAGCTTTCGCCCAACTGGAACCTCAATACCGCCCTGCACTACACGCAAGGGGCAGGCTACTTCGAGCAGTACAAAGCGGATGAGGCGCTAAGCGGTTACGGATTGGAACCCGTGCAGCTTGGTGGAGAGACCATAACTACCACGGACCTCGTGCGCCGCTTGTGGCTCGACAATGATTTCTACGGCGGGGTCTACGGCCTCAACTACGTCAGCGACGACAGCCGGCTGGATGCTACCTTGGGCGGCAGCTACCACTACTACGACGGCCTGCACTTCGGCGAGGTCACTTGGGCACGTTTTGCTTCTGATAGTGAGAAAGACCAGCGCTACTACGAGAACGACGCGCAGAAGGAGGACTTCAACATTTACACCCGTTTCAACTACGAATTTTTGCCAGACCTGCACGCCTACCTCGATTTGCAGTACCGGCGAGTCGGATATAATTTCTTAGGGTTCAACCGGCAGGGGGAGAACGTCACGCAGGAAGTCACTTTGGATTTCTTCAACCCTAAGGCCGGCTTATTTTACCAAATCGATGAGCGTTCCGAGGCCTTTGCCTCATTTGCCGTAGCTAACCGCGAGCCCAACCGCAACGATTTTGTGGAGACCACCGCGGACAGCCGGCCAGAGCCCGAGACACTGTACGATACCGAGCTGGGCTACGAACACCGTTGGCCAAAGGCCGGCCTGCGCCTCAATGCCTACTACATGTTTTACCGCAATCAGTTGGCCTTGAATGGGGAAGTCAACGACGTAGGCGCGTACACCCGGGTCAATATCGACCGCAGCTACCGCTTGGGGATAGAGATGGCGGGCGGGCTGCAGTTGTTGCCTGGTCTGCGCTTTGAGGGCAACCTGACACTGAGCCGCAATAAAGTGGAGGGCTTTACCGAATTTGTGGATGTGTACGATGAGAACTTCGCTTACATCGGGCAGGAGGCCATCGTGCGGGAAGAAACCGACCTGTCGTTCTCTCCGGAGGTCATCAGCGCGGGCGGCCTAACGTACCAAGCCCTGCGGCAGCGCAAGGACATGGACCTGAACGTAAGCTTGCAGGCCAAATACGTGGGCCAGCAGTACATCGACAATACCTCTGACCCGGACAACGTCATCGAGGCGTACAGCTTTACCGATTTGCGGATTGGGTATATCATCCGTCCGAAGTTTATGCGGGAAATCGGCATCCGTTTGCAGGTGCAAAATGTCTTTGACGCCCTGTACGAGACCAACGCCTGGTCGTACCGCTACCAATTGGACGGCAGCACGGTGATTGACCAAGGGTTCTTCCCGCAGGCGGGGCGGAATTTCTTGCTGGCGGTGCAGTTGGGTTTTTAAATGCGTACCTTTGAAGGAGCAGCTCCCTGCCGCCCAACGGGCGGGCGGGCGGCAGGGGGCTGATGTTGCTCATTTTTTTTGCTTGGTGCCATTTATAATTAAAAAATCACTACTTCTTTAAGAAAAAAAGTAGCCTGTATGAAAATAATCACCTCGGATCGAGTATTAGATGACAAAAACTTCACTTATGATCGGAGTGAACTCAGTCTTACGTTGTCAGAACGAAAGGTGATTGAAGAAGCTTGTGTTGGCGTATCCTATTTGTTTTCGGATAAGAGTGAGTTTAGCTTTAAAAGTTTTGTTCGGTATTTTCTGGAAGCACACATTGACAGATCGAGAAAGGGGGGAGTACAGCTGGTTTTTGCCAACCGGTTTATTGAAAAAAAAAACAAAAATAAGGTCTTACCAAAAGCTATTTTATAAAGAGCATGAGTTGATTGGTAAGGATCATTTCAAAGAAGCAGAGATTGAATTGTCAGATGGCAGATCCCTCTTTTTAGGTGTGGTAGGTGTTACAAAAAGTAATTTGGACTACTGTGTAAATCGGCTGTTCACCAGCCTGTTTACTTTTGGATTTCATACTGAAGCCTCCTCTGATAGTTTGTACAATGATCGATTTCTAATAAAAATAAAAGATGAATTCTTAGAATTGACCGATATGAGGTATTTCAACCCTTTGAAAGCTTATATTGGACTCAGGGACAAAAGTCAAATGTCTTTTCGGATAACCTTGCATGGAAATAATGACCAATCACTAGATCTATTGACGAGCAAGGCTGAAGCGAACTACTATTTAGACCTGGGTAGGGATTACAGAGAGCAGGAGAAGGAGGTTATCTATAATTAGAAAATGGCGAACACCCGACATCATGCAGAACGCCAATAGCCTCGATGCGTCGGCTACTGCGTCTGTATTCACCGTTGTTAAACAAAACCAGCCCATTTCCCACCAAAGCCTACTATCATTTCACCCTTAGCACCGCTGTAGCGAAAAAATGGAAAAGTGAGCCTGTCTGCCAAGCCTGCCGACTATATCGGCGCAGTCAGGCGGAATGGCTTGCTAGGTAGGCAGGGGGGGCTGCCCCGACGGGGCGTCGGGAGGTATTTGCATATCAAATGACAGCCTTCAGTTCTATGCTTACGCACCTGATTGCCTAGTCGGGTAACAAATTCCGCATGACTACTTAAATAAGGCGAAGTACAGTTCCTGCAGCTTGCTCACCACCTTCAGTTCGATATCATAACGGCCGGGGTCTATCCCCTTGGTGTTGTACTTGGAGATATAGATTTCTTTGAAGCCGAGCCGGTTGGCCTCTTGGATACGTTGTTCGATGCGGTTGACCGCGCGGATTTCGCCCGAGAGGCCTACCTCCCCGGCCAGGCAGACATCCGTAGGGATAGCCACGTCTTCCAAGGAGGAAATCAGGGCCGCTACTATCGCGAGGTCGATCGCCGGGTCATCCACCCGGATACCACCCGCTAGATTGAGGAAAACGTCGTTTTGAGCGTAGGGCAAGCCTACCCGTTTCTCCAGCACCGCGAGCAGCATGTTGAGACGCCGCAGGTCAAATCCCGTAGCGGAGCGCTGCGGGCTGCTGTAGACGGAAGTGCTGACGAGCGCCTGCGTTTCGATCAACATCGGCCGCATGCCTTCTATGGTAGCGGCTATGGCGCTGCCGCTCAGGCCTTCGTCTTTTTGCGACAGCAGCAACTCGGAAGGATTGGAAACCTCGCGGAGCCCGTCGGCTTGCATTTCGTAAATCCCTAGTTCGTCCGTGCTGCCAAAGCGGTTTTTGATGGTACGCAGGATACGGTAGGTATAATTGCGGTCGCCCTCGAACTGCAGTACCGCATCCACGATATGCTCCAGCAGCTTCGGCCCTGCAATAGAGCCTTCTTTCGTAATATGCCCGATGAGGAAAATAGGGATATGCTGCTCTTTGGCGAAACGCTGCAGCTCCCCCGCACACTCCCGTACCTGCGAGACGCTGCCCGGCATGGATTCGATGTGGGGGCTGGACAACGTTTGGATGGAGTCGATGATGATCAAGTCCGGCTTGAGGTTCTGGGCGTGCTTGAGCAACTTGTTGGTATTGGTCTCTGCCAGTATGTAACAGTTGCCGGCTTGCCCGCCCAGCCGGTCCGCCCGCATCTTGATCTGTTCGTCGCTCTCCTCTCCGGAAATGTAGAGTATGGTGTACGGTACTTGCAGGGCCAATTGCAGCAGCAGGGTAGATTTGCCGATGCCGGGTTGCCCGCCGATGAGGACCAGCGAGCCCGGCACAATACCGCCGCCCAACACCCGGTTGAGCTCTCCGTCCGGCGTGCTCAGGCGATCCGTTTTGCCGGTTTTGATGTCGGGCAGGGCGACGGGGCGGTTGCCCGAAGCTTGAGAACTGCTTTTCCAGGCTTTGTCTTTCGCTTCCGTTGCCGTGTCCTTCGACAGCACTTCCTCAACGTAAGTATTCCACTCCCCGCAGTGCGGGCATTTGCCGATCCACTTGGGGGAAGTCGCACCACAACTGGTGCACGCAAAAATAGTCTTGATTTTGGCCAACCTTCTCTTTTTTTTTCACGTTAACTGCCTGTAATTACGCTTTTTGGCGCTAGCAGACAAGCAAAAATAAGGGGAATCGCTTTATGATATAATCCCCCTTTTTGTCACATATTTGTCGGAATGAAGAAGAGATTAAGGAAAACTTAAATTTTTTTTCTCCGTATCATTTCCAAATTCCGGATTAAGTGTTAATTTAGCGTTATCAATTGTTGAACCAAATTCCGGTTTGGTTGTTACAACATCAAATAGACGATAATTGCCTTCGAATCAAGAAGGTTTTTTATATGTAGATTGTTTTCATTTGGTTTTTTGGGGTTATACAGGGTGCTGCACTTCGGTGCAGATACCCTGTTTTTTTTGTCTTGGCTTCTCAATACCTATTCGGCTTAGCGATCGGCACAGCGTACACAACGCGTGCTCTCCGGCATGTACATCAAGCGGGCCGGCAAGATGGGCTGCTTGCAGCGTGTACAGATGCCAAATTCAGGCTTGTCAATTTTTTCCAAAGCTATTTTTAAGTTGGTCAACTTGCGCTTGGTAGAACGTAGAGCGGCTTCTGACACCCCTTTGTTGTTGATGGCATCCATCCGGCTTACCCGTCCTATAGCATTTTCCGGCGAAATGGGCTGCGTGGCTTCCTCAAGGCGGTCGACCTCATCTTGAGTTTTGACAATAGCCGCTTCGATCTTGGATTGTAGCTGTGCTCTTTCTGTTGCATTCATAGGTTAACTATTGCTGCTAATAAATGAAAGCGCGGCTGATAGACCAAAGCTACCAACCGCGCTCCCTGTTTGTGTGAAAAAGGAAAGGGTTAATCGCTCGACGAGAATATAGCGATCAAGCGCAGTATCTCGATGTACAACCACACCAGCGTAATCAGCAGCCCCATAGCGGAAAACCACTCCATGTAAGCCGGCGCGCCGTACTGCTCGCCTTTCTCAAAATTATCGAAGTCAAGTAGCAAGTTCATTGCGGCAATGCCAATGATCACCAGGCTGATGCCGATGCCGATCATGCCGCCGTCGTGCAGGTAGGGCAGGTTGATGCCGAACATGCCTAACACAAAATTGAGCATGTATACGACAAACACGGCCCCTGTAGCCATAATGACTCCGCTGCGTAGCTTTTGTGTCACCTTGATGATACCCGATTTATACAGGAATAACATTAGGAAAAACACCGCCATCGTCAGCGTCACTGCCTGAAAGACAATACCGTTGAACATCGAGGCGTACATAGCGGAGATGCCTCCAACGAACAGGCCTTCCAGTGCAGCGTATATGGGCGCCAGCACCGGAGAGTACTTCGGCTTGAAGACGGCAATCAATACCACGATCAGTCCGCCGATCGCGCCGCCCCACATAAACAGGGGGTTAGGGTTGGCGAAAGCAAACACGGCAGTAGCCAGCATCAATGCCCCCAGTAATAAAGACTTGTTGACAGCGCCGGATACGGTCATGCGGTCGACTTGCGCACCGGACTGCGTCATGTCAGCGTCCAATACTTCCTGCGAAGAGCGCTGAAATGCTTTATCGCTCATGACAGGGTTGCTGCTCGATCTGAAGAATCCTTTTTTTCTACTCATTGTTTTATTGTCATTTTAAGGGAGAGAGATATCCCTGAATTGTAAACAGACCCTAAATATAGGGCGAACACCTCATCCCTGCAATAGGTCAGAGGCATAATAATCACAACTGAGTCCTGATTTTGTTTGGTGGTTTAGAAATTGATATACTCCGTCGGGTCTACGGGCTGGCCGCGGTGCCACAGTTCAAAGTGCAAATGCGGCCCGTCGGAGAGGGTGCCCGTATTGCCGATGATGGCCACTGCTTCCCCGGCTTTGACGTAGCTGCCGCTTTTCTTCAGCAGTACGGAGTTGTGCTTGTAGAAAGTGATGGTATTGTTGGCGTGCTGAATGCCGATGGTATTGCCAGTGTCCATCGTCCATCCGGAAAAGAAGATGTAGCCGTCCATCACCGCTTTGATGGCTTTGTTCTTGGGCGCCAGGATGTCGACGCCGAAGTGCCTTTTGTCGGGCATGAAGCCGGCGCTGATCTCCCCGTTGACCGGCGGGGAGAAAAACATCTGTTCCAGCGGCATATCCCGGGGGGAGAAATTGATGGTGCGGCTTTTTTGTGCCTGCTCGCCAATTTGCCGCAGCTCCATCTCCTGCCGCAGCTGCTCCTCTTGGTCGGATACCCGCACGGGCTCAAACGTGTCGGCCGGGATTTCGGCGGAAGCCGTCGGCAAGTCTTCCTCGGTTTCTATGCTGTCATTGAGTATGCGCTGGAAATTCTCCGTGTAGGCGCGCTGTGCAATAAGCTGCTCTTCCAGTTGTTTGACCTCCCGGTAGAGGCGTTCCACCTCCTGCCGCTCGCCCCCTCCCGAACCGTAGCCCGGCATATAGTTGCGTAGCGGGGTGAAGGCGATGGCCAGCACGACTAGTACCGCCACTAGTACGACCACCGTACTGCCTGCAATATAAACATTGAGCAAAGTGAGCCGGTAGGAGTCTACCTCCTCAAAGGTCTCATTGTTCATGATGATGAGCCGGTAGGTATGCTGCAATTTTTCCTTGGTGCGCTGCCACCATTGCTGAAATCGCTCGTTGGCCATGATCTAAGAATTCTTTTGTAGGGTTGCCCGACGTATGGATAACGCAGGAATAAGCTGCTTAGTTATGCCTTGCCTCCCACAAGCCCGATTTATAAGCGTGTTAAGGGTAAAATATTTTTGTGGTTCATCGTTAATATAGCTAGGGTCCTTACCTTTGCAAAGGTATAAACCCATTTTATATACCGGTAAAATTGCTGGCCAAGTTTGTCAACTTTGGCGGCTTCCTCGGCGGAAGGGCAGCTATTTAGACCCAAGAAAATAAAGCGTGTTTTGAATATACAGACTAACAAAATACTCATCGTACTGCTCCTAATAGCGGTAGCTGCCGCTTGCACGACTACGAAAAAGCGCAGCGAAATGTCCGCCCTCAGCGAGCTGTACCACAATACGACGGCCCATTACAACGGCTACTTCAACGCCAACGAGCTGTATGTGGCTAGCCAAGCGCTCTTGGAGCAGCAGCACCGCGATAACTACACCAAGGTGCTGCCCGTCTACAAGTATTTAGCGACGGAGGACGCCTCGGCCGTGGTACCCGATCTGGATATCGCTATGGAGAAGGTATCTGTCGTGGTCAACCTCCACCCCTACAGCAAATGGACGGATGACTCTTACCTGCTATTCGGTAAAGCGCAGTATTTGAAGCGGGACTACGAGTCAGCGGAAGAGACTTGGCGCTACTTCGCGGGCGAATTTAACCCAGAAGCTATGGCCCGTAAAGAGGAAAAAGCCAAGGCGGACAAAAAGGTGAGCAAAAAGAAAAAGAAGAAAAAGAGGCGGAAGAAAAAGCGCAAAAAACGCCGCAAGAAGCGCAATAAAATGAGCAAAAAGAAAGCGCGGGCGCTCAAGCGGTACAACCGGGCCGTGCGCAAAGCCCGGAAATCGGGGGGCAGAGCACCTGAGAAACCGGCGATTTTGCAAAAAGACTACGAAAAAGAACAGCAGGCTAAAGAAGAGAAACGGAAAGCCAACGAAGAGCAGCTGGCGGCAAACGAGGAACAGCAACAAGCCAATGAAGAACAGCCGGACGACGGCTTGCTCAAGCACCGGCCTGCCTACCAAGAGGGTATGGTATACTACGCTAAGACCTTGATCGAACGCGATAAATTCGATGCTGCCCAGCGTATACTGGAAGAGCTGTTGGGCAGCGGCAAAACCTACGAAGATGTAAAAGGCGAGGCGGCCGCCGCGCTCGCCCACCTCTACATCGAGACAGAAAAATACGTCAATGCGCTGCCGGCACTTGACAAAGCCATTGACCTAGAGAAAGACAAATACACCAAGGCCCGCTACGCCTTTATCATGGCGCAGCTCTACGACCGGCTAAACAACAGCAGCGGGGCCTACGCGGCCTACGAGCAGTGCCTGAACTACCGGCCCCGCTACGAGATGGAGTTCAATTGCAAACTCAATATGGCCCAAAATGCCTGGGCTAGCGGGCAGGGTAGCGCGCGCGATGCCCGCAGTAAGCTGGAGCGTATGCTCAAGGAGGAAAAAAATGCTGAGTACAAAGACCAAATCTACTTCGCCCTGGCCATGATCGCCTTCAAGGAAGGGGACCGGGCTGAAGGCGTGCGCAACTTAGAGCTGTCGTTGCAGCAGGGCAGCAACAACAAAGCACAACAAGCCGAAGCTTACCTGACCCTGGCAGACCTGTACTACGAAGACGAAGAGTACGTAGCGGCCAAAAGCTACTACGACAGCACGCTGTCCGTACTGAATAAGAAAGATGAGCGGGTGGAGCGGGTAAAAAAGCTCGCTACCAACCTAGAGGACATCGCCAAGAACTTAAGCATCATCGCGCTGCAGGATAGCCTGCTGCGGATCAGCGAGATGAGTTTGGAAGAGCAAGAAGCACTGGCCCTGCGCATCAAGCGCAAACGGGATGAAGAACGCCGCAAGCAACTGATTGCCGAGGCGAACCGTGCCGCCAACTCCCGGTCCCGATTCGGCGGCTCGCCGGTGCGGGGTCAGACGACGCTGGCCGGCGGGGTAGAAAGCTCTTTTTTCGCCTACGACGAACGGGCGGTACGCCGCGGGCAGCGCTCCTTCCAACGCCAATGGGGCTCCCGCTCACTGGCCGACAACTGGCGGCGGTCTAGTGCTTCCGCCGGGGCCGAGCTGGAGGAGCTGTTGGCAGAAGGGGAGGATGGGGAGTCTGACATTCTCACCGAGGAGGAAATCCAGCAGTTGCTGGGTGATGTGCCACAGAATGAGGGCGAAGTGGCCGCCGCGCGCCTAAAAATGCAGGAAGCCATGGCCAATCTGGGCCGCCTGTACCGCGAGCGCCTCAACAATACGGAAAAAGCCATCGAAGTGCTGGAGGAGCTGAATACCCGCTTCCCCGACAATTCTTTTGAGCTGGATTCTTGGTACCAGCTGTACCTCGCCTACATGGAAATTGGCAACCAAGCCAAAGCCAAGGAGTACGCCGACAAAATCGTGCAAAAATACCCAGACACGACGTACGCCAAAATCATCCGCAACCCCAACTATGCCGAGGAGCTCGCCCGCGAAGAGCAAAAGGTGCATCGCTACTACGAGCAAGCTTACGCCGCGTTCGAAGCTGGGGAATACCAGAAGGCCTACGATCAGGCTAGTGGCGCCAAGCAAAAATTTGGTGCTGCTAACGAATTGCAGCCCAAATTTGCGCTGCTGGCCGCTATGGCAGTGGGGAATGTCAAGGGCAAGGAGGCTTATGTGGAAGAACTGCGCGGCGTCGTAGCCCGCTATCCGGATACCGAAGAGCAACTGCGTGCCCGGGATATCCTCCGGCTGCTGGGGGAAATGACCAGCAGTATGCCGGCCGGCGCCAAGGAAGAGCTGGAAAAATTCAAGTACGAAGAGGACAAGCTGCACTACGTCATCGTCGCTTTCGAGACTAAAGAGATTGACTTGAACCAGTGCAAAATCGCAGTATCCGATTATCACCAGCAGTATCATAAGCTCGACCGTATCCGCATCTCCAACCTTTTCTTGGGTGTCAAGGCAGAAGACCGCGTCCCCATCTTGGTGCTCCGCCGTTTCAAAAACAAGGCAGAGGCTATGGCTTACTACAACGGGGTGCAAAGCAAGCGCGAGGAGTATATGGGGGAGCAAGATGTCGCATTCGAGGTCTTCCCCGTCACGCAGAACAACTACCGGGAGATTCTAAAGGAGCGCTCGGTGGGTAGCTACCGGCTGTTTTTTCAGGAGTACTACGTGCAGTAGGCGTGTTTGTTGGATGGGGTAGGGGCTTGAGTGCGGCTTTGTATTCTAAGCAGTGACCGCGCTAGTCGTGCAGGCGTGTAAACCAGCTAGCTATTCGTGTACGATAAATTTGCTTAAAGGTTACGGTAGGCAAAGGAAATTAGTGGGGAAAACTGATTTTTTGCCTTGCCTATTGTATAAATGAAGTTTATTATTATATTTGCTATCAAGAGTACGAGGCATACCACTTCACCCACCCCCCTACCACATCATTGAGCTATTTACATAGCCAGGCATCTCCCCCTGTCTAGCCTAGGTTATGTAGCAATACAGCGACTTGACATCTATTGAATTTACTAAACCTATTTTTTATGAAGCGAATTAATTACGCATTTACTATTATCACGGCTTTTGTACTGGCATTCGGAAGCTTGAGTACTGCCGATGCACAAAGCACCTGCGCAACCGCTCAGGCTTTGGTCCTTGATATGAATTGCGGTGGAAGCCCTTTTGGCATTGGTGCCAACTCCGGCGACCCCACCGGCAATGATGATACAGATGGTAATGTCTGTAGCAGTTTTTATTCTGGGGGCGATGATTATATCTTCTCTTTTACCGCTAGTACGGGTGACCTTCTTCAATTAGAACTGTACGCCGAAAACACTTGGACTGGAATCATGGTAACTGAAGGTTGCCCCACAACTGGTACGTGCTTTGCGGATGCAACCTCCTCATCCAGCAATGAAAGCCTGACTACACCTCCCATGACACCCGGTACGACCTACTACATTCACATTTCTACTTTTCCTTCTCCACAGTCTTCAGGGCAATTTTGTTTGGATGCTTCTCTAATGGCTCCTCCTACCCCTCCTGCTAACGATCTCTGTGGAGGCGCGATCACCTTGATGGATGGAGATAGCGATACGCAGAACACAGATCTTGCGGCGGATGCGGGCACCCCAGTAAATGGTTGCGGAGTCACGCCTACTGAGGGTATATGGTATACCTTTACTGGCAATGGTGGTGATGCCACCGTCAGTACAGGTAATACCGGTACCGATTTCGATACACAATTATCCGTCTATAGTGGCTCCTGCGGTAGTTTGTCTTGTGTGGATGGCGATGATGATGGTGGTCCTGGTCTTCAGTCTGAAGTGACCTTTCTTACAACTGCTGGAACGACTTATTATGCCTACGTACACGGTTTTGCAGGAGCTACCGGTAATGTAGAAACGTCTTTGACCTTGGAGCCTGCACCCGTACCCTGCACAGACAACGAAGTGACACTGACCGTCATTACCGATAATTTTGCATCGGAGACTTCTTGGAGTCTTTTGGATGACAATGGCAGTACGGTCGCTAGCATTGCTCAGGGAGCGTATTCAAACAACTCGACAAACATAGAGGAATTCTGCCTGCCGGATGGTTGCTACGAGTTCACCATTTTTGATTCCTTTGGAGATGGTATATCTGGATCCAATAGCTACACCCTTACGGACGTTGACGGTAACGTACTAGCTGCTGATAGCGATGACTGGGATGACTCTGAAACAACTTCTTTCTGTCTGCCATTTGCCCCCTGCGACATCGCCCTCACGGGCAGCACCACCACCCCAGAGACCTGCCCGGGCGACAACGACGGCAGCATCAGCGTGAGTGCGAGCTGCACTAGCTGCGCCGGTATCGAGTACTCCATTGGCGGTGCCTATCAGAGCAGCGGCACCTTCAGCGGCCTGGCAGCGGGCAGCTACACCGTGACGGCACGCGATACCGGCGACCCGAGCTGCTCGGCGACGACCACTGTAAGTGTAGGAGCGGGTTCGGGCGGCGCTATCCTGCCACCCTGGACGCCCTACGATGTAGGCAGCAGCGGCACACTAGGCAACGACTTTGCCCAAAACCCCTGCGACGGCAGCGGTATATTCACCATCGATGCGGGCGGCAACAACGCGGTTACCTCTACGACAGACGCGGTCGGCTTCGTCGGCCAGACCCTCTGCGGTAACGGCGGCATCACGCTCAAGCTCGAAAGCGTGAGCCAGTACGGCTATGGCGGCCCCATGATCCGGGAGTCCGCAGCGGCAGGTGCCAAGCAGGTGTCTATGTTTGGGAATCTGACGAACATTATCCGCTGGGAAAACCGCACGGCGACCAACGGCCCGAAAACGGTACAGTCGCACTACCGCCCCTTCCCCATCTGGTTGCGCTTGGTACGCCAGGGCAACTGGATATTCGGCTACTACAGCACGACGGGCACGAACTTTAGCTACGTGCACGCGGCTTATGTGCCGATGGACAACTGTGTAGAGATCGGTATGGCGAGCTTCACCTATGTGCCTTTTGCGCAGGGGACCACAGTATTCTCCAACGTTTCTGTCACTGGCAGCCCAGCCACTTTGGAAGCTCCCGACGGCTGGTCCGCTGACCCAGTAACCAATGCAGAGAAAGCCACGCTCTTCCCGAACCCGGCGCAGGACTTGGTGACGGTAGACTTCGGTAGCGGCGCGGAAGTAGAGACGCAACTGGTACTGCGCAACAAACTCGGCCAGCAGGTCCGTCAGTTGTTCGTAGAGCCGGGTATGTACCGCCAAGAGCTGAATGTCAATGACTTGACGAGCGGCATGTACATCATCGAGCTGCACCGCGCAGGGCAGCCGGTGGAGGTGCTGCGCTTTATTAAGCAGTAGTTTTCCTAGACTTGCCAAGCTTATAAACTTGGCAAGTATTAGACATACATCTATGCACATGCAATCCCCGGGTGGCGCTATGGCGCGGCCCGGGGATTTTGATTTTCACTGCGCCTCCGCACAGCGCAGCCGGGCCGCAATGCCGGGTCGCAAATTATCAGTCACTTCAGCCCAGCTGCCGGTTTGGTCCTTTGTCAAGTAGCTGAAAGAAGCATCGCGCTTAGACTTGATCAGCAAGCCGGCTTGGGCTTCGACTACTTCTACAGCAATGATAAATGCTCCGGTCACAGGAATCGCCCGCCCGCTGAGGTCAATGCGGTACCTTCCTGCGGAGGGCTGAAAGAAAATCCTTTCCCTGTGTAGCGTCCGACCTGGAGTGCCATCCGCTTGCAGCTGGTAAATGTTTAATTCAAAGCGTGGCTCCTGATCCCCTAACACCTGCGCGATATCCAGCTGTATGGTTTCCAGTATGCATTCTGATTCATTGGCCATAGGGTAGCCCAGCTCAAAGCCAGACTTCGCTTTATCTGCCCCAAACCCTAATTGGTAAAGGGGCCAGCGTTGTTTCGTGCCCAACCATTTGCTTCGCCACGATTGGGGGGCGGCAGTAAGCTCCACGGCTGGAAGCTCGTAGGTGCGTTCTTGCAGTATGACGGTGCAAGCTGCCGAAGTTAGGAGCGTGTCTGTACGAACCAGCTTATCTTGATAACCCAAGCAGGAAAAACGCAACAAAACTGGGTTGGAGGAGGAGTAGCCCGGAAGGGAGAAGTAGCCCTCCGCATCGGCTATGACACCTCGAGTCATATCGGGGTGGTAGATATTGACGTACGGTATAGGGTTTCCAGACTCGTCTGTCACTTGGCAATGCTGAGCGCGGAGGCTGATGGTCAGGCAAACCAAGCCATACACGGTTAAAAGCAGTTTCATACTCAGAACGTTTTGGTCAGCTATGAAACTGACGGCTGAATACCTGCTTTTGTTACTTCGGGATTTTGATTTCGTAAGAGTTACCGGAGCTGATCGTCAAGCTAGAGTCCAGCAACCAAGGGTTAAATACCTTCAGCATGCGGTAAGTGGTGCCGTTCTCCCGGGCAAAATCGCCGAGGTTAGAGATGGATTCCGTTACGGTAACGGTTTCGTAATTAGACATAGGCGGGTAGCGGTGGTCTTCTTCAATATAGAAGCCAAAATCCTGCGGCCGGTTCAGTATCTCTTTAATGGCGACAAGGCGGAAGACGTAACGGGAGGTCTCCGCATTGAGATTCAAATCGTAGTAGGTCTCAGCGCGTTGGGTTTCCAGTTCGCGGGAGATGCGCCCGTAGCCCGCGTTGTAGGCGCCTGCCACCAACGTCCAACTGCCAAACTTGCGGTAGTAGCGCTTGAACATCCGGCAGGCGGCGTCGGTCGCTTTTTCGTAGTGGTAGCGCTCGTCCACTTCCCGGTTGACTTCCAGGCCGTACTCCTCCGCCGTGCTGTGCAAAAACTGCCAAAGACCGCGGGCACCGGCCGGGGAGACTGCGTTGCGCAGGCCGCTTTCCGCTACGGCGAGGTATTTGAAATCCTCGGGTACGCCGTGCTCGCGTAGCTTGCGCTCGATCATCGGGAAAAATTTATACGCATTTTTGATGTTGAGTACCGTATTGCTGTGCCAGTAGGTATTGACGAGCAGCTCGCGGTCCAGCCGCTCGCGCACGTCGAAGTTGTCCATCGGCAGCCGCTCGCCCGCAAAGTCGAAGGGGCGGTCGAGGTCCACCGGTTTGATTACCTGCGGTATGGCCGTGTTGTCCAGGCTGATCTGTTCCGCTGGCTGATCGGAATAGGAGGCGAATATGAGAT
>JAAAOU010000013.1 GCA_009908745.1 Bacteroidota bacterium | reverse complement strand
TGATAAACTCCAGCTCAAGCGTGTACAAGAAAAACCCGCCGCTTAGGGTGGGCGTTGTTGCGGGATTATTTTGAAGTGGGATGAGCTGCGACTTCACTATTCGCAGAGAAAGCTAACAATCTTCTTATACTCCTTTTATAGTCTTGAATATATTTACGCTTATAAATGAGCATATAAGATGGATGATGGACCGGCACAAAGTACATCCCATTATAAAGGTGAGGCTGGTAGTTGAATGCTTTATCGAGCTTGGCTTCTTTATTTAGGTATCGTTTGAAAACAAATGAAGCCACTTGCTTGCCCAGCAAAAAAACCAATGAAGGGTTTAACACTCGCAGTTCCATATCAAACTTCGAACTGCACTTTTTCATTTCTCCCTGATTAGGGTACCGAATCCTGCCGCTCTTCAGACACCTCCAAATCCTTTTCTAACTTGATTAATACTGACGTCCCATAGCGCAGCGGCTTTACTCATACTGATCAGTTCCTCCGCCAGCGCTCTGTTGACGAGTAGGTTGAACAGCTTAGGCTTCTCTTCGCCCCCGTAGTGCCCGGGTTCGTTTTTGGAGCCGAATTCCTTGTTCATATAGACCATCCAGCGCTGGTAGTAATTCTGAGAGATAACGCCAAGGTCTTTCAGGCGATAAACAATAGCTCGTATAGAAATACCATAGTATTCTTTTATGGAAATCAACTCTGCTATTTTGATATAGCTCCTGTGTTCCCCTATCAGCTTCAACAGGTTCTCAGTGGGGATCAGAAAACAGGTGGCAAAGCGGTGGCAGTACTTTTCCACTAGCTTTTCGTCTTTCTCAATATCTTCGCTAAACTGAAGTAAAAGGTGCGCCAGCTCATGAATAATGGTAAACCGGAGCCTTTCAGTGGGTTTATTTTTAGTATTGATCGCGACAATGGGAACGCCCTCAGAACTACGGACTGCAAGCCCATCGAATTCATCAGTCACACTTTGCAGGCACACTTTTATACTGTGCAGTTCCAGCATCTCCACAAGGTTGGGAATAGGATCAGTACCTAAATGCCATGAAGCACGAAGACGCCGGGCTGCCTGTTCGACGTCCTCCCATTGCTCTATTGCTACATCTTCCAGGGGATTGACAAAGCTTTGCTCAATGCCCAAGATGAATTCAACTTCCAGAAACCGTTCCACATAGTCCCTGACTTGTTCTACAATGGCCTCCTCGTCTTTTTTGGAGAGCCTGGCTTTTTTCCGAAAAAGTACCTCGCCCAGCTGTACCTGTTCCTTTTTTAGAAAATAGTCCGGTTTGACTTTCAATGCGCTGGCAATGGCCATTAGCACCTCACCTGAGGGACTCATTGCACCCTTTTCGTATTTACTCAGGGATTGCTTGGTGACTTTTCCCTCCAGAGCATCAGCCAACCTCTGCAAGGAATAACCCTGCATCTTGCGGGCGGATTTCAACCTGTCGCCAAAAGTATTTTTTCGGAGGCAATCATTCAAAAGTGCTTTTGTTGACAATTTAAGATAAAAAATCAAAAATGTCAACTATTTCGTTTCAACCCCCTCACCCCACCGCATCCCACAACGCCCGGATTTATCTAGTAATGCTCTGGCGAGACATCTGACAGCGCACTATGCCCAAAATTGCACGGGCACTATAAAACACGCTGTATCTCTGAGTACATGACAAAACTGTAAAACTTTAATATGAATACCTCAAATCGTCAATTTTTGTGCTAATTTTCTCAATTTTCTTTAAAAATCGTCGATTTTAAATCGGTCATATTAAAAATAAAAACTTTTGTCATGTACTCAGGCTGTATCTATAAAATAAAGCCTGAAATAAATTTTGTAAAATTTGAATGCACTGCAATTATTCGACTGCTGACCTGTCATTGCCCCAACACCGCTGCCACTCCCAGGAAGCAACCATCTATCGCTGTATTGTGCATATGATCCTTATGAGCTTGATTGGGGTAGTTGATAAATTGAGTATGTACGTGGTCCGGGACCTGCGCACGATTTACAGGCTATTGATTAGCCGGCGCTAAGGACAGCGTTCTCAATAATATTTATAATAACGGAGACTTACTTTGCTAAACACTGCCTTTTTGATAGTCAGGCAATAAACATCTCTTTATACTTTCTTTACGCGATGAGCCTGAAATTTTAGAGACTGTTTATTCTTTTGCATTCATCTTTAACTAAAAAAGTGGCAATAGCAGAGATACTCACCGCTGTACTAATCTTCCTTATTCTACTCTGGCTCTCCCGTGCTTTTCTAAGGAGTATTTTTTACCATGACCAAACCCACCGCAGCGGGCTACCCGTCTCTGAAGAGATCCTCAATCAAAAGTTTGACGCTTTTATGCATAAAAACAGGCACTTGAAATGGGGGTTAATCATCGTTTTAGCTATGGTCTTCTTAATCATCTTGCTTTTGGAAGTCCGTTTTCCGGACTTATGAGATCACTCCAATAACTTTCTAATGTCTTCACTTTTGCCATAAAGCACCATGATGTCGTCAGCGGTGAGTTCGGTTTGGGCATTGGCTACACCTTTAGTCTTTGGAGTGGGCACTTTCAGCCCCAGTTCATTGTCTTCTTCCTGTATGGCAATCAGGGTAAGGACAATGACACCGTATTTTTTATTGAGTCCAGCCTCTTCTAAAGTCTTACCATCGTACCGTTCAGGGACTTTAGCTTCCACGATGCAGTAATCACCGGTCAGTTCGTAAGAATCCAGTACGCCATGCATGTTCAGTTTCTTGGCCCAGCGTTCTGCAGTTTCCTCTTCGGGGTGTATGATCTCATCCACGTGCATAGCTTGCAGTACGGTCTCATGGAGGGGGGATACAGCCCGGCTGATCAGCCGTTTGGCTTTCTTTTGTTTCATTAAAGCGGTAGCCAGTATGTTGGCGCCTTCGTCTTCGCCTATACAAACCATCACTACGTCTGTATCCCGCAGTGGCAGGTGGGTCACGGCCTGTTCATCAGTAGCGTCGAGGCAGATAGTGTGAGAGATTTTCTCCTTGAATAACTCCACTTTAGCCATTTGGGAATCCACACCAATAACTTCATTGCCGGTACGGGTAAGTTTTTGGGCAAGGGAAGCGCCGAAATTGCCAAGGCCAATAATGATATATTTCATGGTTGTCTGCTGTTAGTTAATCAGTATATCTTCAGTGGGATAACGGTATTTATGCTGTTGCTGCCGCCGCAGTAGTGCTGTAAGGATGGTTAGTGTTCCTACCCGCCCTGCAAACATCAGCCCTATGAGCACCGCTTTGCTGGGGTCACTCATAGCACCTGTTACTCCCAGGCTAAGCCCTACCGTACTGTAAGCCGAGAAACACTCGAAGGCAATGGCCAGCAGCTCCTTGTCCGGGTCAAAGGAGGCGATGAGAAATACTGCCGCCCCAATGACAATAAGAGATAAGGCAATGATAGCAGAACTCCGGCGGATAGAAAGAATGGAGATTTCCCGCCGGTAAACTTCTACCCGGTCTTTGCCTTTAGCCAGGCTTATGAGGTTGAGCGTACCTACTGCTATGGTTGTGGTCTTGATGCCACCCCCGGTAGAGCCCGGTGAAGCACCAATCCACATCAGCAAAAAGACAATCATGACTGTATTGAGGTGGAGTGCTGCCGTATCTACGGAATTGAAGCCAGCGGTCCTGGGCGTTGCCGCACCAAAAAAGGCGACTGCCCACTTGCCGGCTCCTTGATGTTCTGCCAGGGTATTGTCAAACTCGAAGATATAAAACAAGATAGTGCCTGCAAGGAGCAGGACAATGGTAGTCACCAACACAATCCTGGAATTAATATTGAGCACCCAGGGCGTATAATTGGTCTCCAGCCGCAGCAGGTTATGTCGCACCTTATAGCTGAGGTAGCGCAGGGAGTTGGATACAATGGGGAAGCCCAGCCCCCCGAAAATAAACAAGCAGGCGACTGTCAGTTGAAGTGGGTAATTGAAGCGTACAAAGGGTTCGTACAAGCTGTTTTCAAGGGTAGAAAAGCCAGCATTGCAAAAGGCTGAAATGCCGTGAAAGACTGCAAAAAACAACTGGTCGACGATGGTGGCAAATGAACGGCTATCCAAACTAAAAAAGATAATAGCAGCTCCTGCCAGTTCTATCAAAAAAGTGAGGAGCAAAACTTGTTTCAGGCTGTTGAATACATCACTGATTTTATCGGCATTCGTCATGTCTTTCAGCAACAGCTGATCCTCGTAGCTGGCCCGCCCTTTGAAGAAATAGCTGAAATAGCTGGTAACCGTCATGATGCCGATGCCCCCAACCTGGATGAGTGCCATGATGACAAACTGCCCAAATGGTGTAAAGTAGGAGCCTGTGTCCACCACAATCAGCCCGGTCACGCAAACGGCACTGGTAGAAGTAAACAGAGCGTCAAGTAAGGAAAGGGGTTCATAAGCCGCATTGGGCAGCATCAAAAGCCCAGTGCCTAAGAGGATAATGCTTAAAAAACTACTCAGGAAAAGCTGTGCCGGATTGAGCAGCCGGAGCCAGCCAAATTCCTGCCGCACAGATAATTCTCTGAAAAACACGGCCGCTGCACCAACTCCCAGACGGGCTTCAACCGGCACAGAAGCAGTACCTGCTCCCCAAGGCTGAAAGTACTGCCAAAGCGCCAGAAGGATATATCCTAGGTATATCGCATCAATAGCCAGTACCGTCTTACGCAAAGGAGGCCGAAGCTCCGGTACCATATAGCGCAGTATGCCTACCGCCCCCCCGGAGAGCAGGGCCAGCGCACATAAACGGTGTACCCATATATTTTCACCAACCACAGAGTTGATGCCCACATCATACAGAATGAACAAAAGCGCACCAATGGCGCTCCAGTAAGCAAGCGGATGAAGTAGGATGTAAGCCCGGGAAAGAAAAGCTGCCATGCTTTAGTTGATGGTTCAAATATCCAGGTGTACTGGAATACGGTATACTAGTCGCGCCTATTGTGGTAGATCTCTCTAAAGCCTTCATAGATAAACCAAGCTACAAGCAAGAACAACAAGGTTACGCTTATGACCTCGGCGACTTCGCGTACGAGCATTTCTTAAGTGTTGATAACATGTAAGTCTACCGGTATTTAGCTTAGTACGGCGTAAAGAAACGCACTAAAGTATAAGGGAAGTATAAAAATCTTGCTGGTGAGGCATCATGAATCCAGAGTTTACCCCAAACGATACCCAATCCCCGGCTCCGTGATCAGCAAATCCGGTGCATTGGGATTGTCCTCTATTTTCTTACGTATTTGCCCGATATAAACCCGGAGGTACTGAGTTTCCTTTTGGTAAGCGATGCCCCAGACCTCCTTCAGCAATTGTTGATGCGTTAGTACCCGGCCTTCATATTTAGCAAGCAGGCAGAGCAACTTATACTCCGTGGGTGTGAACCGCAGCAATACTCCGGATTTTGTAACGGTGCGGGCAGAAAGGTCGATTTTTATTTTTCCGATTTGGATTAAGGGTGAGGTTGAGGGTTCTTGTTTGTAGCGAAGCCCCCAGCGTATGCGCGCGAGCAGCTCCCGGCTTCGGAATGGCTTGGTCAGGTAATCGACTGCTCCGGTATCCAATGCCCGGACGATATCCTGCTCATTATCCAGTACAGAGAGCATAATCACCGGCTTGGGGCACCATCCCTGCAACTCCTGCAGCACTTCGTGCCCGCTTTGGTCCGGCAGGGCAATATCAAGCAGGATGAGGTCAGGGTTGTGATTGGCTGCCATGGCCAGCCCTTCCTGCCCGTTGGCAGCCGAAATAACGGCGTAGTCCTTACTCTCTAAGGTAAAGCGTAGCAGCCGCCTGATCTGGGGCTCGTCGTCAATGATCAGTATCTTCGTCGTTTTCATCGGTCAGGTTCTGTATTTCAGTATGCATAGCTGGGATATAGACTTTAAAACAGGCTCCTCCACCTGGCCGGTTGCTGAACTCAACGGAACCATCCATGGCTTCTGCAAACCCTTTGACAATAGCCAGCCCTAAACCCGTGCCCCCTGTGCTTGCCTGCGCAGAGCGGAAAAACTTATCGAAAATATGGGGAGCGATCTCCTCAGAAATTCCTGGCCCATCGTCCGATACTTCCAGCTGAAATCCTCCCTTTGCAGAGCTCAGGCTAATGACAACCTGTGTATTTTCGGGCGTGTACTCCATAGCATTGCGCAGTAAATTGTGCAGAATCTGTTCCACAAACACCCGGTCTGCCCAGTAGATGGGAAAATCCGGGCTGACCTCCAATTTAATGTCATGAGTGGGGTGAGAGTGCCGAAAGGGCTGCACACATGTGCGGGTAATCTCTTCCACATCGCACCAATCCCGGTGCGGCTGTACCTGCCCCGACTCCAGCCGGCTCATGTTGAGCAGGTTGCCGACCTGCTGAGTCAATCGGTTGCCAGCCATGTCTATCTCCTCGATCAGCGTAAGCAGCTGTGCCTCGGAGAGCTGCCCCAGACCATCTCTCAGGGCATCAGTGGCGGTAACAACAGATGAAATCGGCGTTTTCAGCTCGTGTGACAGAGAACTGAATAGGGCATCGTACAGTAAGAGCATCTTTTTTTGGTTTTCTTCTTCCTTCGCCCGAAGTTCGGCATGCCTTAGCTTAACAGACAATACACCTTTGATCGTCGCTATGACAAAGTACATGATAAACAGCAGGGCATCCTCCGGGTTGTCTATCGCGAATTTATAGAGCGGCGGGATGAAGAAAAAGTTCCACGCCAGGGCACTGACTCCTGAGGCCAAAAGTACAGGCTTTAGCTCAAAGACCATGGCCAGAAGTGAAACGACAAGCAGCAACAACAAGGCGACTACCTTATAGCCCATGAAGGCCACAAAAAAATAGGATAGTAGCATAGTGAGGGCTACCAAAAGCAGGCTCAGGATGTACTGCCAAAGCAGCGATTGCCGGAAGAAGGTGGCGGGGCGCATGTTTTTTGGGTAAAGATAAGGTAAATCGGGTGCAGGAGGATATGGGGTATCATGCGGATGCAAAATCCCGTAAAAGCAGATAATCCTTTACGCCCCTTTGCGTTCACAGCCATTCCCTTGCCCCATAAGTCACATCGCTGAAGAAATAACACCAATTCATCGTTTAACCATTTTATCTTTCGTAACTTGAAAGATTGTAAACTTAAAAAAGATTATGGGAGATCAAAAAATCGATATAAGCGAAATACAGCAACTGATCAGGAAGTATTACAAATTGGTATTCGCCGCAGCGGTACTTATCATCGTTGGATTTGGTGCATTTTTTCAGGTAGGTACAGAAGAAGCAGGCGTGGTAACGCGCTTTGGAAAGCATGTCCGGACGGTTCCGCCCGGGCTGAAGATGAAAATACCCTTTATCGAAAGGATCTACAAAGTGCCGGTGGAACGCCAAAAAAAGCAGGAATTCGGTTTTCGAACGAAGCAGGCAGGGGTCAGGACGGAGTACAGCCGAACGGGCTCGGTTACTGAAGACGAAGCCATCATGCTGACCGGCGACCTCAATCTTGCCAATGTGCAGTGGGTGGTTCAATACCGCGTAAGCGACCCTTATAATTATCTATTCAAGGTACGCGACCCTGATAATACCCTGCGCGATCTCTCAGAGGCAGTAACCCGGCAGATCGTCGGCGACCGCACCGTCAATGAAGTGCTGACGGTCGGAAGAGCAGAGATTGCCAATGAAGTAAAAGTCCTTTTGCAGGATATGACCAAGGAATACTCCTTAGGGGTTCAGATCGCTCAGGTTGTCCTTCAGGACATCAACCCTCCGGAGTCCGTTAAACAGGCCTTTAATGCGGTAAACGAGGCTCAGCAGGAAAGGGAAACCCTGATCAACGAGGCAAAATCGGAATACAACAAAGTCATACCCAGGGCCAGAGGGCAGGCCCAGGAAACCATACAACAGGCTGAAGGATACGCCACCCAGCGCGTCAACAACGCACAGGGAGAAGCCGCCCGGTTTAACGCCCTTTACGGGGAGTACATCAAAGCACCGGAAGTGACGAAGAAGAGAATTTACCTCGAAACCCTGCAGGAGGTATTGCCTAAGCTCGGCAACAAAATCATCACTTCCGAGAATGGCAACAACATGATTCCGCTGCTGAAAAAGGAGTTGAATTAAGCCGTAATTGGCCAGCGCACTATTTGATAGATTCAAACAGAAGAAAATGAATAAAAGAACCCAAGTAGTCCTTGTCACCGTCCTCATTATTGCCGGCATTATTGTCTTGTCGCAAAGCATTTATATCGTAGACGAAACACAGCAGGTTGTAATCACCCAATTTGGCCGGCCCATCGGTAATGCCGTGACTGAACCCGGATTGAAATTCAAAACGCCATTTGTCCAGGAAGCGAATTTCTTCGAGAAACGCTACATGGAATGGGACGGTGACCCCAACCAAATCCCGACCAAAGAGAAGAAATTTATTTTTGTCGACAGCTACGCCCGTTGGCACATTACCGACCCCCTGCAGTTTTACAAGCGCCTCACCGACGAACGGGGCGCGCAGAGCAGGCTCGACGATATCATTGACGGAGAAACACGGGATCAGGTAGCCAGCCATAGTCTCGAGGAAGTGGTCAGAAATACTAACCGGGAGGCTGACACCACGGCTAAAATAAGTGCAATGATCGAAGATTCGCTTGCCCAGATCGAGGTAGGCCGGAAAAGGATCCAAAACATTATTCAGGAAAAAGCCAACGAAGAGACTAAAGACCTTGGCATCGAAATCCTCGATTTCCGGTTCAAGCGGATCAACTACGTCGAAGACGTCAGACAGCGGGTCTACGACCGCATGAAGAGCGAGCGCATCCGTATTGCCGACAAGTTCCGCTCGGAAGGCGAAGGCGAAGCTTCAAGGATTAACGGAGAAAAAGAACGCGAATTGAGCCAGATACAATCGGCAGCCTACAAAGAAGCAGAAACCATCAAAGGAAAAGCGGATGCCGAAGCGACCCGTATCTATGCCGAAGCCTACAACAAATCAGCCCGGTCCGTAGAGCTGTACAGCTTCGTCAAAAGTATGGAAACCTTTGTGAATACCTTCGACACCTCCACCACCGTGATCCTTTCAACCGATAGTGACCTTTACAGATATTTGAAGAGCATGGAGTGAATAAGGTGGCTCGCTTAACTGCTTGCCGGACAGCAACCGGAAAAGGCAGAACTGCCGGGCATGCGTACATCATCGGCTTTAATAATAAAGGCCTCAGTGCTTTTTCCAGTGACCGGCTGAAGAGCATACGCAGGCGACAAACATGGGCATCAATGAAAATTTATGTCAAATATATGGTAAGCCAGCGTTGCAAAATGGTGGTGAAGGAAGCCTTGCAGAAAATGGGAATTAACGCCTTGGTAGTGGACTTAGGCATGATCGAAATACTGGAAGAGATCACCGCTGAACAGTATAAACAACTGGGGGCTAATTTGCAGAAATCAGGCCTTGAACTGCTGGATGATAAGCGGGCTGTTCTGGTAGAAAAAATAAAGAATGTGATCGTAGAAATGATCCACTATAGCGAGGAGGCGCCAAAGGTGAATTATTCCGCTTTTATCCGCGAAAAACTGGGTTACAATTATACCTATCTGGCAAATGTATTCTCTGAAGTGAAAGGCATTACCATACAGCATTTTATCATCACTCACAGGATTGAGCGTGTGAAAGAGCTTTTACTGTACGATGAGCTCACATTAACAGAAATATCCTACCGCCTGCATTACAGCAGCGTCGCCCATTTGTCCAATCAGTTTAAAAAGATTACAGGCCTGACTCCGACCTTCTTCAAAGGAATAGCCGATAAACGCAGAAGAAACCTTGAAGACCTGTGATATTTGTAACTTTATCTCATTTTTATGTAACGCAGGAGGCTGAATTTCACCCTACCTTTGGAATGTTGTGAAAATGAATTCGCAATTTGAATAATAAAAGATGAAACATTCCCAAGGTGAGAAGACAGTAGCTTTCAAAGTTACCGGAAACTGGGCAGATCAGTCTAAAGTATTAAAGTCTAAGTTCCCACAGCTTACCAATGAAGACCTGAAATTCGAAACAGGCAAAGAGGACGATTTGCTCCATAGAGTGGAAACCCGCCTGAACAAGAAACGGGAGGAGGTCATCAATATCATCAAAGAGGGACAGCCTGATATTGTATAACCCTGGCTTTTGAAACCTAATGTATCCATTGGACAGGCTCTTCGGGGCCTGTTCGTTTTTACCCGGTATTGTGAGTATTGAATCAATACCAATACCGGAGACCCTGTAAAGCGCAGGCTGTCAGTACTTCAGCTTCAAATCTCTTATAATATGAAAAATAAATTATATTTTCTGATCGCTGGGTTCGGGCTTTTAATGGCAACTTATATGCCTGCCCAATCAATACAGCCTGCCGCAGGCACTATTGTTCATAATAATGCTGCCCGCCCTTGTTTGATAGTTAACGTGGACCCCGGTCCCGACCTGCTCAAGGAAGCATGGAGAGATTTCCTGAAAGATAATTATGACTTTAAGCTGAAGGGTATCGGATTCCTGAGCAATAAAGCATTACTTTCTGCGGAGCAGGTAGTCGTGGAGCAGGTATCTTCTAAAGAAATGGACTTTTACACCTATGTTATTGAAGATGAAAACGGGTCAGAAATGAAGGTCTTTGCCGCATTTGGTTATGATATGTATGTGGATAGCATCAGTATGCCTGCCGAATATGAGGAGCTTAAGACTATTCTCGAACGGTTTTTAAGAACCTATCTGCCCGGGTATCATCAGGAACTGATAGAAGAAACAGAAAAGAGGGTTAGCGAACTCTCCGGGGAAAAAGAAAAACTGCAGAAGAATATCACCGAGGGCGAGAAAAAAATTAAAAGTTTGAGAAAAGAGATGGAATCACTCTCGGAGGAAGTTGAAGTCAACAAAGAAAAGCTTGAAAAAGCGGAGCGCAAGTTGGCAACCAGAAAAGTAAAATTAGACAGGGTTCTGAAACAGTACAATAATTAAGAGCTTGAGCATTTGCCGGTTTCCCTTTAGCGATGAGAGATTAATAAATGTCGTGTTTAGATAGGTTAGCGATTTTTTCTTTAGCCAAGGCGAAGGTTCCTGCTCTTAGTGGCGCTAAGGGCGGCGGTTCTTCAACGCCGGATAAAGGAAAAAGCGCTCCTAGAAAACCGACAGTTATTGATTACTCATCGCTTAACAAAACTTCAAATCAATGAGAAAATCAATATATCTTATCCTGACGATAACCCTGCTGATTTTAGTTGTTGTTTTAACCTTGCAAAACACCGGAGAGGTCAGTGTCCGACTGCTTTTCTGGAATCTGTATATCCCCTTGGCTATTTTGATTTTTGCAATGTTTGCACTCGGTGTTATAATTACTATCTTGACGTTAACCCCTTCATTGATTGCAACTAAAATTGCCCGTATCAGAAGCAAACGAAAGTCAGCAAGCCATTCCGCTTAATCCGAATCGCTGGCCAGCACCTTCACCTTCCCGATAATCGGTTTAAAATTTAAGGGAGGACCGGTTGAATCAGAATGAGACATGTGCCAACAGACCAGAATAACAGTCATTATTGATGAGATCAGACCCAATTGATAAGATATTGCTTGCCCCGCTTGCCCGGTTTATCAATAATTCAACTACAGGTGGGATTGTATTATTTGCCGCTGCGGTAACCGCCCTGGTTCTTGCTAACTCTCCTCTGCAGGAGGTCTATCATCATTTTTGGGAGCATACTTTTTCAATAGGGTTTGATGAGTACATCGTGTCTCAATCTTTACATCACTGGATAAACGATGGGCTCATGTCCATCTTCTTTTTTGTCATCGGGCTGGAGCTTAAGAGGGAAATAATGGTGGGAGAGCTTTCCAAGCCCAAAAATGCTGTTTTACCCATTTTGGCCGGGCTGGGTGGCATGGCAGTCCCTGCGTTATTATACTTGACTTTCAATTCCTCCGGTGGGGCTTTTGCCGGGTGGGGGATACCAATGGCCACGGACATTGCCTTTGCGCTGGGCATACTCTATATGTTAGGGGACAGAGTCCCTGTATCGCTTAAAGTGTTTCTGACAGTATTGGCTATCGTTGATGACCTTGGGGCAGTCCTGATCATTGCCCTTTTTTACACTACGGAAATATCTATGATGAACTTGCTGTTTGGCGGCGGGTTTTTATCTATTCTCATAATAGCCAACTTGTTAGGCGTGCGCAGTACGCTCTTTTACGGAATAGTTGGAATTGGCGGGCTGTGGCTGGCTTTTCTGCTTTCGGGCGTTCATGCTACTGTTGCGGGAGTAATAGCAGCCCTTACCATTCCGGCAAACGTAAAGATTCAAGACAAAAAGTTTGTCCTGAAAATGAATGCCCTAACCAACGATTTTGAAAAGAGCACCCCCAATAATGTCACCCTTCTTACCTATGAACAACTGCATATTGTAGACAGGATTAGGTTTTATTCAAAAGCGGCATTAACGCCGCTTCAACGACTCGAGCACGCAATGACTCCGTTGGTCGCTTTTATCGTCATGCCTGTTTTTGCACTTGCCAACGCGGGGATAACTTTTTCCGGGGGCTTTGCCGAAAGCGTGGTTAGCAACGTTAGCCTGGGCGTAATAGCAGGCTTGGTATTAGGCAAGTTTATTGGGATTCTTGCGATTTCAAAACTTTTAGTCACATTAAAACTAGCGGTGCTCCCTGATGGCCTCAATTGGCGGCACATCTATGGCGTAGCCATGCTTGCAGGAGTGGGGTTCACGATGTCCTTATTTATTACTGACCTCGCTTTTGTTGATTTAGAACATGTTATTCAAGCAAAAATCGGGATTTTTGTGGGTTCTATTATCAGTGGTGTTGGCGGGTTTTTGATTTTGCGGAAAGCTTAGAATCCAAAAGCCCTGTCACCGCCTCAACGCCGCCCCCCCAACATCATAATAATACGCCCCAATACTCCCATCCTGTATCCGCTCCACCATCTCATCAATCACAAACAGCGGCACCAAAAACCACTCCCGCACCCGTACCGGCTTCCCAAACCGGTCTTTGATCTCAATGTCAATCCGGGCGTGGTCAAAGAATTGATGGATGAGCTTCTCCAGCTTAAAGCGGTTGATGTTGGCGAGCTGATAGGTGGCGACGACTTCCACATCGGCCATCAGGAAGGTGGGCTCGTTTTTGGCATTGGCAATCCGGCGTTTTACATCGCTGATGGTGACGCCGATCTTGTGGATGACGTCCCGGCTTTCCTGTATCGTGGGGTGGTCGGACTGACTGCGCAGGACGTAGATGGTGCCCGTGGCTACATCGTCATCGCTGCTTTGATCGGAGAATAGCCCGCCCAGCTTGGGGTCGGTGAGGAAGCGGCTCGTCTCGTCTTTGTACATGGCGCGGATGAGCGACCGCAGCAGGATGTTGCTTTCCATGCCATTGGAGTAGATGACGCGCAGCCTTGCGTCTTCTTCCCCGTTGGGGGCTTTGAAGGACTCCCCAACCTCGGCGATGTAGGCCATCTGACCGCCCACAATAACAAACTGGGCTTTCTTCAAATCGGTCTTGGTAAAGCCCGAATCTTTACGAAACTGAATGGTTTCCCGTATGCCACTATCCAGCTCCTGCTGTACCCGCTCAAAGAGGGGCTTGAATTGGTCGAAGTCCTCGCAGCGCGTACGGTTGGCCATTTCTTCCACGGCTCGTTTGTCGGCGCTCGACCGGACGTGCTTCAGCTTGGTAATCGACGAATCGTCATCCACCTCTACGCCCAGCTCATGCAGTAGCGTATCATCGTCTATGTCATCGGGTATGGAAAGGTCGGAGGCTTGCTCGGCGGTGAGCAGGTTTTGAGTGTCCAGGTCGTTGAGCAGTTCCACGCATTCTTTTTGGGCGCGGATCCGGTCGAGGCGTACCGCGTACAGGCGCTCGAAGATGTCCCGCTCTTCCCCGTGCTGTGGCAGCCGCCCGTGTTCCTCCACAAACTTCTGGATTTCCTCGAAACCAGCTATAATGCGCTCTTCCCGGGCGGTGTACTTTTTGACGGCCTTCGCCTCAACTTCTACGCCGAGTTCTGCCAGCAGGTCTTCATCCTCTTTCGTAAGCTTGTCTTTCTTAGCCATTCGATTGCTCCGCTTTTAGTCTTGCCAATACCGCTATGCCTTGTGCCATGCGCTGCTCCCAGGGGTCTGAGGATTTAAGGTCCGGTAGCCGCCCACGCTCTTGCTTGAACTTTAACGCTCGCTTGGCCAGATCCCTTGCCTCCTCTACGGAAATGTTGTGCTTTTTGGCGGCTATGACTTCTGCCATTGCCTTCAGGCTGTTCTCGGTCATCGCTTTGGACAGGATGGAGTAGGCTTCGCTAAAGGGGTTGATGCTGTCGATCCAGTCCACATCCAGCTCGCGCACGTCCATGGCGAATTTACGGATGCCGTCTATCAATGCGGTGTTGCCCTTTTCGCTCAGGCTCTTGTCTCCGTTGATGATCTCTTTGGCCTTTTGGGTCAGGTTTAGGGCGGCGATGGCGTGTTGCCGTACGGACTCGACATCTTCGGTGTC
>JAAAOU010000098.1 GCA_009908745.1 Bacteroidota bacterium | reverse complement strand
GTTCTTCCACCATTTCCGCTACGGAAATGCCTTGTTGGTGGCGCTTATTGCGCACAAACTCTGCGAAGCCCGCCTCCTCCTCTATTCCAATCAGGGACCGCAAGTGCAAATTAAGGACCTGTATGCGCACCGGCTCCTCGCCCGGCAAGGTCGCTTTCAGCAATAGCGGCGGGCGGTCGTGCAGCAAACCGCCACTGAAGGAGAACACCTCGTTGGCCCCCAGCTGGGTGACCTGAACGTCTTGCAGATCGTCTCTGACCAAAAAACCGGATTTGATAGCGCCGTTGCTCGGTAGCAGGTAGGCATCGTATACTACGGTAGGATACCGGGCCTGCAGCGCATCGGCTAAAGCATTTAAAGCGCCCAACGAGCCCGCCTCCTGAACTGCCAGCACATCCGGCCAGCGCATTTGGTCGCCTACATAGCGTACTAGCTTATTGGTCTTTAACTGAAAATCGGGCTCGTCTGCAAAATACTGCAGCAGGTTCAGCGAGCCCACGGTGTATTCCCCCGCTTGCCGAGGGCGTACCGAAGGGGCGTCCGTCCCATTATTGTCCAGTGTGTAATCTGTAGCCAAGGCGATCCAAAACCGGCTGCCCGCTTCGTAAAGAATAGCACTGGCTTCAATACTGGCACCCGTAGCGATGAAACGGTTGTTCGGCGCATTCAAGCCGTTGGGGTCAAACCAAAACAGCTCCGGGTTGCCATCCCACACAGGCAAGCCGGGCAGCCCGGGGTAGCGAATGCCAGCTTCCCTGAACACCCGCTCCCCGCCGATGCGCAAGGGGACAGTTTCGAAACCGCTGGAAGGGCCGTTGGCCGTAGCCGAAAACTGCACCCGCATGCCCTCTAGGCGTTCCAAACTGTGCACAATTGCTGGAGTAGGCGAAGGCAGGTCGCTGTCGAGTACCACGGCGGGGGGCAAAGGCAGCGTATTTCCTGTGGGGGAAACGGAGACATCCGCGAGCGCCGTCATAGCATCTTCCTCCACTACCGTGCCGGTAAGGGTCACCACATCCCCGATATCGCCGAAATAAGCTTCCAGCACCAGCAAGCCTTCTGCGGTCAAGGGGTCATCATCCGCAGCAGCCGGTCGGCTTTGCACAAAGAAGAATCCATTGCCCTTGGCGGTGACGATATTGCTAGGCGTGGTAACTACCTGGCCTTCGTATGCGCTAGCCGATTCTGTACCCTGAATAGTCGAAATGGGCAATACTTGTGCGTGCGTATTATTTAGAACTATTCCAAATAACAGGCAAAATAGCAGATTTCGGCGGATAGGGTTTAACATTGAGGAGGTTGTTTGTTTAAACTTTTGTATTTCACGACAGCAAACAAAAAAATGAGCACGACCAATACCAACTCTTCCGTTTTTGACAAAGCCTATAGCCCTATCACACAGGCTGTTGTAGCACTTGGCGCCGTCTTATTGTTCATTGTCTCGGCCAAATTAATCAAATTGAGCGGGCTGATGTACGTCCCGGACCGCTTCCCTTGGATGACAGCGGCTTCTTTTCTGCTGCTTTTCGCAATGGGCAATAGCGTCTTCTCACTTGCTGCTGACAACATGCTGAAATATTGGGGCCGCTCTGTGTATAGTTATTTGGGGCTGGCGGTAGCTTCGGGGGTACTGGCTTATTTCACTTCTTCCATGTCTATTGACGAAGCCGGTTCGTACCGCTGGATTTACCTGGTACTCACTATTGGGTATTTGGTTTTCTTGGGTATGATGGCATTTATGCGCCGCATTGTGGAGTTTGCCCAGCGCGAGGAGTGGAATCACCCGCGCATCCGGAGGGGCAAGAATAAGAAGAAGAAATGATCAAGGCTTCATTTTGGCGCCCGCTCTGAAATCAAGCGAAACAGAATTGATACAGTAGCGCAAGCCGGTGGGCTGGGGCCCGTCTTCAAACACGTGGCCCTGATGACCATCGCAGCGGGCGCAAACGACCTCCGTGCGGGTCATGCCAAGACTGTTGTCCGATTTGAGCTTGACGTTGCTCTCGTGGATAGGGGCCCAAAAGCTTGGCCATCCTGTACCTGACTTAAACTTTGTCTCAGAAGAAAAGAGCGGCAAGCCACAGCCTGCACAGGTGTAAATCCCCTTCTTTTTGTTGTCCCACAGCGCTCCGGTGAACGCCCGTTCCGTGCCGGCTTTGCGCAGCACATAGAACTCTTGTTCGGTGAGCTCGTTTTCCCATTCTTCTGCCGGCTTTTCTACCGGCTCAAGCGTATCTCCGGACAAGCTGAGCAATACACCATCTACAGCCATTTCGGGTTCGCTCTCAG
Organism: Bacteroidota bacterium; assembly: GCA_009908745.1. GTDB lineage: Bacteria > Bacteroidota > Bacteroidia > Chitinophagales > Saprospiraceae > Phaeodactylibacter. The sequence goes on along the minus strand of JAAAOU010000098.1, from coordinate 12,339 downwards.
AGGTGGTGGCGGCCGGAGCTTTTGATTGGTCTTGCGCTTGGGTGCAGGAAACCAGCATTCCTACGCTTAGGAGTAGGCAAAGTATGTATTTCATCATTTTTTGCTTTTCAATTTATAGGCTAACAAATAAATCCACCGGGCTGTTGCGGTAACATGGCAAACGAGAGACAAAAAGGCAAGCTTAGGAGCCCCCCCTTTCACCCGCTGATTTATAGCCTCTTTTTGATGCTCTTGCGGCGGATCAATGTCTTGACAGCCGAAGCGGCTAGCCCAGTGGCGATCGTCCAGGCAACGAGGTCCAGCCATTCCGGCTCTTCGTCCGTTCTTTTGTCCGGCGGGTCTTTTTTGTAGACTTTTTTGTACCCTTTCTCTAGGGTTTTCTTGACAACTAGGCCAGCGGCAAAGGTCGCCACCGCTACACCTAGTTCTTGTATCTCGTCTTTACTGAAAAGCATAGGGCGTAGGATTTGGTTTGTACTATCCGGAGAATGCGCTCTGCTATATAGAAGCGATAGCAATGAGCAGATGTTTACCCTCCCGCTGCTGATGGGAAAGCGAAAATAGGACAATGCAGCATTCAGTCCGCGTTTGGGAAATAAATAGGGTGCCGGTAATTGTATTCCTTGATAAAAGCCCGCAGTTTTTCGTCTCCCTTCCCCTTCGCTTTGCGGAAGCGCTGGTATAGCTCCGCATCTTGCTTGAGGATAGATTTTACCTTTCTTTTCTTAAGCTTAGAAAAGTCTCCAGAGTGGAAATCTAGCATGTAGAGCTTGCCGCTGCCTTCCTCGCGGGCCGCTTCAAATTCTTCGCCGGGATTGACGAAGGAGGAGTAAGAATCAACTTGCCCCACTTCACGCAGCAAGCAGATGGCCCCTATGACCTCAAATTTGTAGTCGGTACCGTAGTACATTTCCTCGCCCCCAGGGGCATAACCGAAGATGTCGTCCGGCTTCTTGTAAACAATTTCGTGCTCGCGGGGGTAGCGAAACTCCTCGCGGGCAAACAAGTACTGAAAGAAACGAGCACTGTTTGCGTCGATGTCCACGATGACTTCCGACGGCTTGACGGGGTCTTGGTTTTTCCAATCCTCGAACTCAGGGTAAATCCCCCTTTCGAATTGAAAGTCAGCAGTATAACGGATACTGTCCTTTTGAGCGGCCAACGTCAGCGTCAAGAAATTTATACCCAAAAATAGCAACAAGCTTCTCATAAAACGCGTATATGGTTTTGATACAAGCTACACAAATGTGCATTCCTTATAGAAACAACACAAGAGGCAAAGTTCATTGCTCAACGGCTAGGGCTTAAGAGAATTTTAATATGCACGGTAATGGACGCTTGCATTGGTTCACGCCATGGTGCATGACAGCATCATTGTCGATGCAGACGGATTATTTTTAGTATTTTCGCCGTGTGACAAACAAAAGCCCATCTAAGCCCTCAGTAAGCGACAGCCCCTGTTTCGACCCCCAAACAATCTACTCTTAACAACTGACTCTGAGCATAATAGCGAGAGAAGCTTGGTCTTTTCGGCCTCTGCTTTCGCGTTAACTTGTAAGCTAATTGAACGATGAGACTGCACACACTATACTTATCTGCTACTTTTCTGATACTGCTGGCTGCACAGCGCATCGGTGCGCAAGGCCTTGACTGCTGCCAAGCCGTCCCCTTTGCAGGCGGTTCCCTATCAATACCCAGCGTTGATGGCCCTGGGGCGGAAGACGACAGCTACGCCGGCACCTGCCTGGCCACGGGTGAGCACGATGCCTATTTTTTGACCTTTGAAGCCCAAACGAGCGGCACGTTTGAGATGATGCTCACGCCAGACGGGCTTAATGCTGACTATGATTTTGCGTTGTTGTCGGGCGGCTGTCCCGGTAATGCCGGCACAAATGTAGTTTCTTGCAGCTACATTGGCCCCATCACTGCTCCCGGGCCATTCATTCCGACCGGTATTGCTGATGACCCGCAGGCTTCTTTTGGAGTGCCCCCCAATCCAGAGATCAACCCCACGGTCAACCTCGTTGCGGGTACCGTATATGTCCTAATCCTCGACAACATAACGGAGAACAGCGTAGGTTTCTTTTTGGAAACAGGGGGCAGTGCGGTGATTGGCCCGCCCAGTGGCTCCTCTGTGCCTCCCATGATTGACCCAGCTGGCCCTTTTTGCGAGGGTGACCCGCCGGTATTGCTTAACGCTACCCCACCCGGCGGTACTTGGAGCGGCCCCTTTGTGGATCCGACGGGCTTTTTCAATCCGTCGCAGGTCGGCAATTACACGATCACCTATACAGCTGCCGGTGGCCTGTGCCCGCAGGAAGCCACTACGGTCGTTACCGTCTTGCCGGGCCCCGATGTACAGATCAACCCGCCCCCGCCCTTGTGTGAGGGCGGTCCGCCAGTAACGCTTTCCGCTACTCCCCCAGGTGGAATATGGGGCGGAGCCGCCGATGCAACGGGCGTAATCGACCCAACGGTGCTGGGCCCTGGCACTTTTCAAGTGACTTACACCGTCACCGGGCCCAATGGCTGCGAGGGCATGGCCGATGCGCTGATTACGATCACCCCCTTGCCTCAACCCGACATTATCATACCAGGCCCTTACTGCCTGAACAATGGGCCGCAGCAACTGACAGCTGTTCCTCCGGGGGGTACTTTTGGCAACTCCGTCCCGCCCAGTGGGCTGTTTGACCCGCTTACGCTCGGCGTAGGCACTTTCGCTGTTACTTATACCTACACGGACCCCAACGGCTGCACCAATACCGTATTTGAAGACATTACCATCGTCCCTGGCCCTACGGTGGGCATAGAGCCTGCCGGCCCATTTTGTGAGGATGACCCGCCGCAGCAGCTCGTGGGCACCCCTCCCGGCGGCGTATGGAGCGGAGACGTTTCTCCTACCGGCCTTATCGTACCGCAGGTGGATGGGCCAGGCCCAAAATTTGTAACGTATACCTATATTGATGCTAATGGATGCCAAGGCACTGCAGATGCGATCATCGAAGTGCTGCCGCTGCCTTTGGTGCAGATTGACCCGCCGCCTGCGTTTTGCAGTGGTGGCAATGCAGCGCAGTTGACTGCTTTCCCTGCCGGCGGGGTATGGACCGGGCCGGTTTCCAATAATGGTATTTTTGACCCTTCCTCCTTGGCCCCTGGCAATTACCCCGTCACCTACACCTACACAGATGCCAATGGGTGCCAAAACAGCGATATGATTGAAGTAGCCGTCAATCCTGGCACCCCTCCCACTATTTTGTCAGATGGGGCTTTTTGTGAAGATGAAGGGCCCGTTGAACTTGACGCTTTACCAGCCGGCGGCACTTGGAGCGGGAACGTTTCTCCCATCGGAATATTTGACCCAGAGCTGGAAGGGCCTGGTATTTACATGGGCATATACACCTTTACAGATGCTGCAGGCTGTGGCGGGTCGGATACGCTGATGATCGAAGTGAGTGCGCTTCCGGCGGTAGAGATAGCCCCCGCCGGCCCGTTTTGCGAAAGCGAAAGCAGCACTACCTTTTCAGCTACGCCACCGGGAGGCAACTGGAGCGGGGACGTCACTACCGGTGGCACGTTCAACCCTTCTGCAAACGGGGCGGGCAGCTACCAGGCCATTTACGATTACACCGATGCGCAGGGATGCAGCAACAGCGATACACTAGCGTTCGAGGTGACCGCCAATCTGACGCCCACGATTGATCCGGCCGGGCCGTTTTGCGCGGACGACAGCACCCAGCAACTCAGCGCAGCCCCTAGCGGCGGCACTTGGAGCGGAGATGCAGCGGCGGATGGCAGTTTTGCCCCCAGTGCTCTGGGTGCGGGCAGCTATCAGGCGATTTACACCGCGGGCGGCGGTACGGGGTGTGAAGGTTCCGACACCCTGGATTTCACGGTCAACCCAGCAGTTGACGTGGTGTTGGATACTGCTGGCCCTTTTTGCGAAAGCGAGCCGGCTACCACGCTCAACGCAACGCCCGCTGGTGGCAATTGGAGCGGCGATGCAGCAGCGGATGGCAGTTTCGATCCGCAGGCTGCCGGGCCGGGCAGCTATACAGCGGTATACGAATTTACCAGTGCGGAAGGCTGTAGCGATATGGACAGTATTACCGTGGATGTGCTGGCACTGCCGACGGTTGAAATTGATTCCGTAGGCCCCTACTGCAGCAGCGACCCCATCGACAGCCTGACGGCAAGCCCCGATGGCGGCGTATGGAGTGGGGATACAGACAGCCTGGGGCGTTTTGATCCTATGGCTAATGGGCCGGGTACTTTTGCCGCTATTTACACCGTAACCGACAGCGTGGGGTGTACCGCGAGTGATACGTTTTCGCTCGTCGTAAATGCGACGCCTACGCCCGCTATTGCCCCCGCCGGGCCGTTTTGTACCAACGAAGGGCCGCAATCGCTGAACGGTACGCCAGCGGGTGGAGCTTGGGGAGGCGACGCACAGCCTAACGGCGACTTTGACCCGGCAGCGCTGGGCGCAGGCAGTTACACTGTAAGCTATAGCCTGACCAGCCCGGAAGGTTGCAGTGACACAGCTTCCGCAAACATTAATGTGCTGGAAGCCCCTTCCCTTACCCTCAGTGGTGGCGGATCGCTTTGCCAAGGCGTAAATGATACGGTACTCCTCACACTCAATCTGGCAGGAACGCCCCCGTATACTATACGCTACGCTATTGATGGGGTGGAACAGCCGGCTATTGTGACCTCCAACTCTGTCTTCACCTTGCCTGCTACTACCCCCGGCGCCTATACCGCGGTTGCTGTGGAAAGTGACAACGGCTGTGTGGCAAATGGCTCAGGCAATGCCACGGTCGTGGAAAACGGCAGCCCCATAGTAGCTGACATAGAGACCAATTGCAATTCGACCAATACGGAATATGTCGTCAGCTTCGAAATCAGCGGTGGTGACCCTGCCAGCTACAGCGTGAGTGGCGATGGGACGCTAAGCAGCACAGCGCCCTATGTATTCACCAGCGACCCCATACCGAACGGCACCCCCTACGACTTCGTTGTCGACGATGCCAATGGTTGCAACCCGACCAGCGTAAGCGGCAATTTTTCCTGCGATTGCACTACGGATGCAGGCACAATGGATACGGCACCGGCCGTAGTGTGCGAGGGGGAAATCGCCAACCTAATCTATAATAATGATGCGACGCTAGACCCGAACGATACTTTGATCTTTGTGCTGCACGACAATAACGGCACTAGCTTGGGCAATATACTGTCGACCAATGATTCGCCCTCGTTTAGCTTTTCAAGCGGCCTTGATTTCAATACCACTTACTATGTGTCTGCTGTAGCCGCCGACACAGTCAACGGAGGCGTAGATTTCAACAGCGTGTGCCTGTCGGTTTCCTTGGGGGCGCCGCTTACCTTTTACCCCTTGCCTACTGCAGCCATCAGCGGCGATACCAGTATTTGCGCGGGCGGTACGGCTACCCTTACCGTCAATTTCACGGGCACCCCGCCGTTCGAGCTAGTATACAACAACGGGCAAAGCGACATTACCCTCAGCAACCTTGGGGCCACACACAGCTTTAGTGTGTCTCCTGCAGGCGATACCGACTATCAATTGGTGAGCGTAACGGACAGCTCTCCCGCTGCCTGCAGCAGCAATGCCAGCGGAAGCGCCCTAGTAGCGGTTAGCCCTAACCCCACCGCTTCCCAAACACAGGAAATTTGCCAGGGAGACAGCTTATTCCTAGCAGGGGATTTCCAAACGGTGGCTGGCCAGTACGTGGATACACTGGTAGCGGCCAACGGTTGCGACAGTATACTGACTACCGACTTGATCGTCAACATACCAGACACCACCCTACTGAGCGACAGCAGCTGCGACCCAAGCCAAACCGGTGTATTTGAGGATATCTTCGTCAACGAGGCGGGCTGTGACAGTGTGGTGATCACAACCATAGATTTACTGCTGAGCGACACCACAGTGGTGGAATTAGCCAGCTGCAACCCCGTGGATACTGGCACTACCGAGACATTACTTACCAATAGCGACGGCTGTGACAGTTTGGTCATTACCACTACGGTATTGCTGCAGAGCGACACCACCCTTATTGACCAGACGAGTTGCGACCCGGCCGATGTGGGCACTACAGAAGCATTGCTGACCAATAGTGACGGTTGTGATAGCTTAGTCATTACGACCACGACCCTGCTGCCCAGCGACACCACTTTCGTCGACTTGGAAAGCTGCAACCCCCAGGATACGGGCACCGTGGAGAATTTGCTCAACAACCAGTTCGGCTGCGACAGCCTTGTCGTCACCACTACCACCCTGCTGCCTAGCGATACCACGTTCCTCGGCTTGGAAAGCTGTAATCCGCAGGATACGGGCACCGTGGAGAATTTGCTCAGCAATCAGTTCGGCTGCGACAGCCTTGTCGTCACCACTACCACCCTGCTGCCCAGCGATACCACTTTCATCGGCTTGGAAAGCTGCAACCCGCAGGATACCGGCACCGTGGAAACCTTGCTCAGCAACCAGTTCGGCTGCGACAGCCTCATTGTCACCACTACTACCCTGCTGCCCAGTGATACCACTTTCGTCGATCTGGAAAGCTGTAACCCGCAGGATACGGGCACCGTGGAAACCTTGCTCAGCAACCAGTTTGGCTGTGACAGCCTCATCGTCACTACCACTACCCTGCTGCCCAGCGATACCACGTTCCTCGGCTTGGAAAGCTGTAACCCGCAGGATACGGGCACCGTGGAGAATTTGCTCAGCAATCAGTTCGGCTGCGACAGCCTCATCGTCACTACCACCACCCTGCTGCCTAGCGATACCACTTTCATCGGCTTGGAAAGCTGCAACCCGCAGGATACCGGCACCGTGGAAACCTTGCTCAGCAACCAATTTGGATGCGACAGCCTTGTCGTCACCACTACCACCCTGCTGCCCAGCGACACCACGTTCCTCAGCAACACCTCCTGCGATCCCGCTGAAGTGGGTGTTACCGAGGAACTGCTCAGCAATCAGTTTGGCTGCGACAGCTTGGTCGTTACCACTACCACTTTTGTGGAAAGCGACACAACTACTATTTCACTCGAAACCTGCGATCCGGAACAAGCTGGCACGGTAACCGATATATTCACCAATCAGAATGGCTGCGATAGCGTCGTATTCACGGTCACTACCCTGGTTCCGCTGGAAGTAGACATAACAGCAGTGGCAGATTACGGCGGTTTTGGTGTCAGTTGCCCCGGTGCCTCGGATGGTATGGGAACAGCTACGGTGGTCAGCGAGGTCTTCAGCGGGCCGCTCAGCTACCAGTGGTCGAATGGCGAGACAACCGCAGAGGCGAGCATGCTATCTACGGGTACGCAGTTTGTAACCGTAACCAGCAATGAAGGCTGCGTGGCAGTTGATTCGGTAATTATCGAAGCACCGGACAGCCTGCAAGTCGGATTCACCGTCAACCAGATCAGCTGCTTTGATGATGCAGACGGCCAGATCACAGCCAATGTGGTTGGTGGTGTGCCCCCTTACCTGTATAACATCGACGGGGAGCCGTTCCAGAGCAACCCCGCTTTCAGCAGTTTGTCAGCGGGTGAATACATGATTGGGGTGCAAGACGCCAATGGTTGCGAAAGCAGCGAGTCTATACTCATCAGTGAACCGCAACCGGTTACAGTGGACTTGGGTGAGGATATTTCGATACGAATCGGGGAAGAGGCGGTACTCAATGCCATGTCAAATATTCCCCCCGAGGAGATAGACACGGTGCTTTGGGAGCCACAGTTTGCGACGGAATGTCCCACATGCCTGGAGCAGGTGGTGAGCCCCTTGGTGACCACCGCCTATATGGTGGAAGTGGTGGATATCAACGGCTGTAGTGCAGCGGATGAGGTCCGTGTTTTTGTTGACCGCCGGCAATCGGTATACTTCCCGTCGGTATTCTCTCCAAACGGGGACGACAACAACGATATCTTCCGGCCTTTCACCAGCGACCGGGTGGAGCGGATTGACGAATTCCAAGTTTACAACCGCTGGGGGGAGCCTGTCTTCGAGGCTTACGGATTTGAGCCTAATTCGGATGTTGGCTGGGACGGCACTTTCCGTGGGCAGGAGATGAACCCGGGCGTGTTTGTATTCACGGCGGTGGTGACTTTCCGCAATGGGACGACTGCCGAGTACAAGGGCGATGTGACCTTGATGCGATAAGATAACAGTGGCTCAAAGTAAGCCCCGTAGAAGCTGGTCAGCTACGGGGCTTTTTTTTGTTTCATCCGTTGGGTATTTGCGTAGGGTAGCCACCAATTTCACGAAGCACACCTTACGCGTGTGGTTATAATACTCCACGCCGCAGACCAACAGAAGAGTAGCCACCAAGGACACGAAGGGGCACGAAGCCCGCTTTGCCAGCGCCAAAACCCGCCCACGCCACGCTCGCATTCGTGGAAATTCGTGACATTCGTGGCTATGAAACGCCTCGCCGCGAACGAACAGTTGAGTCGCCACCAAGCACACGAAGGGGCTCGAAGTCTGTTTTGCCAGCGCCAAAACCCATACAAGACACGCTCGCATTCGTGCCCGTAGGGCTCCGACAAGCGCAGCTTCGTACGAGGACATTCGTACAATTCATGGCTATAACACTCCACGCCGCAGACCAACAAAAGAGTAGCCACCAAGGACACGAAGCGGCTCGAAGTCCGCTTTGCCAGCGCCAAAACTCGTACACGCCACGCTCGCATTCGTGCCCGTAGGGCTCCGACAAGCCTTGGCTTCGTCGGAGGAAATTCGTGGCTACAACACTCCAAGCTACAAACAAACAGAAGAGTCGCCACCAAGGACACGAAGGGACACGAAGTCCGTTTTGCTAGCGCCAAAACCTGTACACGCCACGCTCGCATTCGTGCCCGTAGGGCTCCGACAAGCGCAGCTTCGTCCGAGGACATTCGTGCAATTCGTGGCTACAACACTCCACGCCGCGAACGAACAGTTGAGTCGCCACCAAAGCCACAAAGGGCACGAAGAACCGTTTTGGCGACGCAAAAACCTGTACACGCCACGCTCGCATTCGTGCCTGTAGGGCTCCGACAAGCCTTGGCTTCGTCGGAGGAAATTCGTGGCTACAACACTCCAAGCTACAAACAAACAGAAGAGTCGCCACCAAGGACACGAAGGGACACGAAGTCCGTTTTGGCGACGCCAAAAAAGAGGAAAAAACGATTATGGGCACCTCCTAATCGTGGCTTTCACAAACCGCTCGTAGAAGCATACAATCCGCGCCCCCCATTTTACTCCTGCGCCCGCCGCCAGCGAACCGGCGGGTCCGGCTCCGCCTTGCGGTCCAGCTTTTGTTCGGGCAGCATTTTCAGGGCCGTCTCCACAGCACGCTGCAGTTGAGGGTCCTGCCCTTTGGCTACTTTCGCCGGCTCCTGAATAACTTCCATATCCGGGGCAATACCTTCGCCTTCCACCGCCCATTCGCCTTCTGCGCTGAAGAAGCCGCCACGTGGGGCAAGCATGTAGCCGCCATCGATAAAGCTTGGCGTATCCCAAATCCCTACCAGTCCGCCCCAGGTACGGGTGCCAACTAGCGGGCCGATTTCCGCTTCCCGGAACATGTAGGGCAACAGGTCTCCACCACTACCTGCCCGCTCGTTGATAATCATCACTTTGGGACCGAAAATACCCGCCATGGGCGTTGTCCACGGGCGGCGGTCCGCTGCTTTGCTATTGAAATAACCAAAGAGCTGCCGGTCCATGATGTCGATCATGTAATCAGCTGCCGAGCCGCCCCCGTTATTGCGCTCGTCTATGATGACGCCTTCTTTGTCCTGCTGGGAGAAATAGTAGCGGTTGAAATATTCAAAACCCTGCGCGCCCGTATTGGGCACATACACATAGGCTAGCTTTCCATCCGACAATTCCTCTACGCGGCGGCGGTTGTTTTCTATCCAATCGAAGCGGCGCAGCGCAGTTTCGTTAGTAATCGGCTCTACCGTCACCAAGCGTGCGCCTTCCTCACTGGGTTGGCCGTTGACCAATAAAGCAGTGGGGCGCCCGGCGGTCGCTTCGAAAAAGCGATAGATATTCTCGCTGGCGGTCAAAGCTTGCCCGTTGACCGCCAAGATATAATCACCTGCTGCTATATCCAGGCCAGGTACGGCAAGTGGAGCTTCGAGTTCAGGGTTCCAGCTCTCACCGGTGTAGATTTTTTCAATGCGGTAGTAACCGTTTGCGGTTTCGTAATCAGCCCCCAACAACCCAATGGGCAGCCGGTCTACATCAGGGTAATCGCCACCTCCGGTGTAAGAATGGCCGACCGACACCTCACCGCTGACAATATCCAGTATATAATTGAGGTCAGAGCGGTGGCGGACATGGTCTACCCACGGCTTGTACCATTGGTATATCGTATCCCAAGGTGCACCGTGCATGTTATCTACGTAGAGGTAGTCGCGTTGGAAGCGCCAGCCCTCGCGGAACATCTGCATGTATTCCTCTTTGGGGTGTATCTGTTTGCGGATGCTAATCGATAGCTGGCCATCGTCTGTCTTCTGGCTTTCCCCTCCGGTGCTGACGATGCCCCAACTGCTGCCGGAGCGGAATAGCAGCTGTTTGCGGTCTGCCGAAACCACAGCTGCACGAACGGGACTGAGGAAGCTACTGAGTTTGCGTTCTTTAACATCGTATTTGTGGAGAGTCGCATCGGGCCCGTCTTCCCCTGCTTCCATAATGAATACGCTATTCTTCGGCCCTTTGCGCAAACCGGCGTAGTTTCCGGAAGGGACATTTGCCGCGGGGACAATCCGCTGCCGGATATTATCCAAATCGATATTCACGGCTACCGAATCCGAATTTTCATCTTCCTTCTCCTCCTCTTTTTCGTTCTCTTCCTCATCGCTGCGGGGCAAGAAGGGGGAAGGCGTGCCTTTTTCCAGCACTACGACATAGAGGTTGCGCTCCGTGTCGGGGTCGTAGGAACTCATGTCGAGCCAACCCGTATTGAGGCCGTAATTGGTGCTAGCCAAGAAGTAGAGGTATTTGCCGGAAGCGTCCCAAACGGGGGTAATAGCATCCGCCATATCATCGGTGACTTGGTGGGCCTGGCCCGTAGATAGGTCATGGAGGTAGACCGCTTTGAAGTGATTGTCCTGCTGTTTTGCGTAAGCGATCCACTGGCCATCGGGCGACCAAACCGGCTGCAGGGTGCGATTGGGGTGGGCGTAGCGATCGGTGTCCACCTTAGTCGCTTCACCGGATTCCAGCTCGACGTACCAAAGGTTGAAATCAGTATCGGTGTAGGCGATGTACTTGCCGTCCGGCGACCACTGCGGCCGGTAGTAAAAAGTAGGATTGGGCAGGGCGATGGAGCGGGGTTCTTCCAGTCCCTTTTGATCAGTGACCATTAGAGTATACTCGCCGCTCGCGTCACTAAACCAGGCAATCTGCTGGCCGTCCGGCGACCAAATGGGATAGCGGTCGGCAGCATCAGAAGAATTGGTGATGGCGCGCCAGCTTCCATGCTCTTTGGGCACCGTGAAAATATCGCCCCGGTATTCGAACAGCGCCCTTTGGCCCGTAGGCGATAGCTGCGGATGGGCCAACTCGTTGCCGCCGACGGTCTCCCAGCGCGGACGGGCGCGGTTCAAGTCAGCGCGGACCGTGATGTCCAAAGGCTGGGCTTTGCCGGTAACAGGGTCTAGCAAATGCAGATAGCCACCTTGTTCATAGACGATGGCATCCGTTGTGGCATCGAGGCTTTTGACATCGAATTGGGTATGTTCCGTCACTTGCTCTAGGTTTTCGGTTACGGGATCAAACGACCAGATATTCATGGTGTAATCCCGTTCGGACAGGAAGTAGACCTTTCCATCGTGCCACACCGGATCGAGATGCCGCTCGCCCGTCGGTTGCGGGGTCCGCTGTAGTTCTAGGTTATCCATGTTGACGATCCAGATGGGCATCGCCTGCCCGCCACGGTAGTTGCGCCACTCGGGATCCCAAAAGGTGATGGGCGTATAGGCTAGGTGCTTGCCATCGGCAGACAGTTCGCCGTAGGCTGCCCGGGACACGGGCAAAGCTTCGGGCAAGCCGCCTTCGAGGGAGACGGTATACAATTTGTTCAGCTGCGTGGGTCGCCCTTTCCGCCCGGAGCGGAACAACACGGATTTCCCGTCTGGCGTCCACCCCTGCACTTCGTCGGTGCCGGGGTGCCAGGTCAGCCGGCGGGGTTCGCCACCCCGCGTGGGCATGACGTACACATCGACGTTTCCGTCGTACTGGGCGGTAAATGCGATTTGGCCGCCGTCCGGGGAGAAGTGGGGATTGCGCTCCGCGCCTTCGTCGGTGGTGAGCCGTTGGGCTTGGCC
>JAAAOU010000269.1 GCA_009908745.1 Bacteroidota bacterium | reverse complement strand
GGAGACTTTGATCGGCTTCAACCTGCCGGAGGCGGCCGGGGCCACCCTGACCATAAGCAGCGTGGACGGCAAGGTGCTGCGCGTGCTGCATGTGGACGGCGTGAAGGGGTACAACGCGGTGGTCTTGGACCGCCGGGCGTTGCCTGCCGGCGTGCTGCAGTATACGCTGCGGGCAGGGGCGCACCTAGCGAGTAAGCGAATGATCCTCGCAGAATAAGCGGGGCGTATTTATTTGTGCAATTTTAGTTTCATGGGGGAAGGGTAACCTTCTCCCCTTTTTTATTTCCTACCTGTAGCTCAGTCTTTGTTTGGATAGGCCGCTGGCTTGTCGCTTATATCGCCTGATTGGTCGAGGTTTATAAATTTAGGACACCGCAATCTTCCGTCAGTAACGGTGCATCGCAGGGGCCCCGGATGTAGGGATCGGTACAGCCTGCAATGGGCGTAGTTGCCAAGTTGAAGGCATACTCGAGCACCACTTTGTCAGATTCCAACATCTTAGTATGAGACTTCAGCATAAGATGGAGGGGATATACGCGAAATCAGCCTGCTCAGCCGCTGTAAGGCGTGTTCATCTAGATGTGTATTGGAATAGATGGCTGCATACAGCATTTTTACATCGTCATATATGACTAGGAGCAAATGGTAAACAGGTTATGAACAATACAGCCCCAAAAAGCGGTTGGATACTGTTTATGAATGTCATAACATGATTTTGTGCAATTTGATTCATAGAGGAGGAGGTCATTCATCAGCCTTCCTCCTTCTTTCAAATTAGCCACACATTAAACAAATATTGTAAAGAGCGAGTGGTGAGTATTGGATAGCCCTAAGGTTGGTTTCCAGTCGTTGGTTGCTTACTGCTTAGACTTCTATCTTCCAGCACCTTCGGAATATCCATTCAAATAAGCAAGGTCCTATCTCCGGATGAAGTGAGGTAGGGCCTACTTACTTTAGGATGTGTACCTTGTCTAGGAACTCCTTTTTGTAGGTATAGCCCATGGGCAGGGCTTCGTTGTCGATGATCACAACGTCTTCCTTAGTTTTGATTTGCTCTATGTAATCGATATTGATCAGGTAAGTCTTATGGATACGCTGGAAGTTAGCAGGCAGTTCTTTTTCCAGCGTCTTCAGTTGGGTCGTCGTAGGGAAACTCCTGCTGTCTGACCGGGCATAGACGAGCTTGTCTTTAGCGTAGAAAAAGGCAATATCTTCTACACTTATCTTTTTATAAGCATCACCTATTTTGAAGAAGTAGTTCTTGTCAGAGACATAGGGTGGTTCATGGCGCTGTGGGCGCGGCGGGTGAGATGCCGTGGTGTTGTGGGCCGCGTTACAGTTAAGTATGGTGAGGTCTATCGCTTGTCTGAGCTTAAACCTTGATAGTTCTTTGTTCATAAAACAACTGGGCTGCACGTGCCGGCAACGCTCATAGAACTCTTCCGTATAATTGGCAGTGATGAAAATAATAGGGATGGCAGGTGCTGTTAGCCGGATGTGCTCCGCTAGGTCGATGCCATCAGGCTTACCCCTGCCTAGGTCAATATCGAATATGCATACATCCGGAGCACCGTCAGCAAAAGCTTCGACGCCTTCTTCGAAAGAACAAGCGCTTGTGACCGAGGTAATGCCGATGTCATGGAGCAGTATGGAGATCAGCTCTACGAATGAGGGATTGTCATCAACCAGCAATACGGTTGCAGATGTGTAGTGTTCTTCAGAAGTCATTTGTAAAGGTTGTGCATATTTTAGATCAGGAATAACGACACGAAGTCCGCAAAGATTTTATCAGCGGGGCAATTACAAGAAAAAAAACGCCGCTGTAGCCGTTCACTTTGTGAGGATCAGAAGCGGATAACGAAGCGTGCTCCACCGATGGCAGCATCCTCTACGGTTATAGATACGCCCGATTCAGCAAGGCAAGCGTGTAGCAACGATAGGCCGACCCGTTGGCCCACGCCGTTGGAGCGGAGGCTAGTTGTCGGTTCGAAAACGGTGCGTTTCATTTCATCTGTGAGCCCTGGCCCGTTGTCTTCGATTATCCAATACCGGCCGTTTTTATCCTGTTTTTCAGCTATAAACAGCTTGGGGTGTTCCACTTCAGCAGCATGGCGTAGGGCATTAGACACCAAATTTTGGAACAGTTGTTCGATTTGTGTCTCCGAGAGCGGGGCAGCGGATAAAGGGGTGGTTTCAACTTCGTAGCCAGCTTGCAACAATCGGGTTTCATAGCGGGCGAGCACCTTTTCCAAGATAGGCATGGGGTAAGTCTGGGGTGGAGAGGCAACGTGGCCATGTTCAGCCTCTCGCAAAAGTTTCAGGCAGTAATCTTTGAGCGATCTAGCCGTATGCTGTGTCATCTCATAATAACGCGGCAGGTCAACAGCCGACGATTGTCTGCCCGCCATAACGTTGCCGCTGGTAAGGATCAAGTCGAGGTTGGCCAGGATATCGTGGGATACGATACTGCTGAACCGGCGGAGTTTGCTATTGGTAAGGCTCAGCTTTTCCCGCTCCATTTTCAAGTGCTGATTGAGGGCCTTCAGCTCATCAGTGCGCTGATGTGTTGGGGCATAGCACAGGTACAATACCGTGGCGATCAAAAACAACACCAAACCAGTTAAGCCCACTATAATATCGTTGGACCGCTCCAGCTGAGCTTGTTTTTCCGTGTATCGCTTTTTCAATGCCAGTATTTTCTTTTCCTGTCCCGTTTCGTAAGCCGCAGTATCTGTTGCCGCTGGATTAGAGCTGTGTTCAGTTGGGGGCCAATTTATCAGAATAGGGATTGCCGATTGGGCTTGCGAGCAAGGAATTGCACCAAATAACTGTAAACTTGCAATGAAGAGCAGTGCGATAATGTGTAGTTTCGATTTGTACATCTTTGTTCATTTTACCGCAAATACGAATCACGATCCACCGGTTCGTATTAGGCACGACGCAGGTGAAGCGATCATTCGTGTTTGTTTTCCCATTGATATATTCACCGCACCAATGTATGGTGCCGCTGAGCCTGCACAAGTGGGGGGAGGACTTGTTGAAGGCTAACGCATCAGTGTCGGACCTGAACGTTTGTATACCTTATTGAAAATTTGCGTTGACGGTCCACAAGTAGGTACTTGTACCTCCATCCTTATTTGTACTAAAGTAAGGCATTGAGAAGATAGAAATCGGAAAATAATGGTAGTGCAATCGGCAAAACGGGGTGGGGTAAGGAGGAATACCTCAAAAGAGACGGGGGAGCAAGCTTGGCGGCGTAGCATTCTAATGCTGGAAGAAGTGGGGGCTTTCCAACCCTGAAGGACTCCTTCCCCCTGGTCATCCGCCTTCAGGGTAAACCCTCCAACCCTGAAGGACTCCTTCCCCTTGGTCATCCGCCTTCAGGGTAAACCTTCCAACCCTGAAGGACTCCTTCCCCCTGGTCATCCGCCTTCAGGGTAAACCTTCCAACCCTGAAGGACTCCTTCCCCCTGGTCATCCGCCTTCAGGGTAAACCCTCCAACCACCACCTCAGAAGGTCTGTGAAGACTAGCTTGCCAGCCTGACTACGCTATAAGTAAGCCGAAGGGGTTTTACCGTGGGTCTGCTTGAAAAGCTTAGAAAAGTAGCGGGTGTTCTTGAAGCCTACCGCGTAGGCCACTTCTCCGACTGTCTTGTATTTTTTCCCTTTGAGGTAAAGTAGAGCTTGGTCCAAACGGGCTTTTTGCAGGTAGGTAGAGGGGGGCATGCCGGTATAGGTCTTGATATAGTTGCGCAGGGTACGTTCTGAGACATGCAGCTCGAAGGCGAGGTCGGTCACTTTAAACTCCGGGCGGGGCAGGTTTTCGCGTACTGTAGCTTCCAGTTTTTGCAACCAAGCTTCATCGTAGCGTTCAAGCTCCGCTTCTACCGCAGGTGAGGGGGGGCCGAGCTTTGCGATAGCCGATTGCTCCTTTATATAGGCGCGCCGTAGCTGCTGCTTGTCGACCAGCCCTTTGATCCGGGTCTTAAGCTCTAGGGTCTCAAAGGGCTTGGTAACAAAGGCATCGACGCCCAGCCGGAGTGCTTTCAGTCTGTCGTCAGCAGAGGCTAATGCCGTAAGCATGAGGAAGGGGGTGAACCCCAGTTTGGGATGCGCTCTTGTTTTTTGCAACAGTGTATAGCCGTCCATGACGGGCATCATGATGTCCGAGATCACTACGTCATAGGCATCGGGCTGTGCCTCTAGTGCTTCTAGAGCCGCTTGGCCATTGGTTGTCAGGCGGACTTGGTAATCGCTAGCAAGCATTTTGTGTAGGAGTTGGAGGATTTGTTCGTTGTCTTCGGCTATAAGGATTTTGGGCTTATCCTTTTCTGCGGCCGCGGGAGAATAGGAGGGGGGTGGGGCAGCTGCCGTTTCAACAGTGGCCGCCGGTTTTGAACTGGCAGGAAGTACGGTAGCGTTGGTTTTGGGCAATCTGACGATAAAAGATGTGCCTTGTTGCGGTGTGCTTTCCACATCGATGTTACCACCCATCAGCTCCGTATATTCCTTGCACAGGGCGAGGCCAATACCGTATCCCGGTTCGGCCATCCCATCAGACGCCTGCCCTTGGAAATAGCGTTTGAAAATATCCGCTTGCTCATCTTCTGGAATGCCTGGGCCGGTATCATTGACCAAGAGCGTTATCTCCGTATCCCCGACATGGCTATGTACTTCAACATGCCCCCCCTCAGGGGTGTATTTGAGCGCATTCCCAATAAGGTTGTTGAGGATGCTTACCATTTTTTCTGTATCTACCTGCAAGTATACAGCATCATTAGGGTTGAGGTGGAGCTGGTAGTATTGCTGCTTGCGTTCGGCCAGCCCCTTGAACATACTGAAATGCTGTTGTAGCAAGCTGTTCCACTCTACCGGCTTGGTTTTCAATTTGGCCATACCCAGTTCTATCTTGCTGAGGTTCATGATATCTCCTATCATCTGGGTGACATGTTGTGCTTGCTGCTTGATGGTCCGGGCCAGCGCGTCTCGATCCCCCTTTGTCAACTGCTCAGCGGCGACCTGTATGAGCGTGAGCGGAGAGCGCAGTTCGTGGCTGATGTTGTTAAACAGCTGGTTCTTAGTAGCATCCACTTTTTCCAGCTTTTTGTTTTGGGCCAGTATCTTGTCTTTTTGGGTTTCTAGCTCCTGTGTTCTTTGTTGGACCATAGCCGTCAGCTCACGGTTGCGGGCACGCATGGCCCTCGAGCGCCAGCGGTACAGCAGCCACAGCACACCGGCCATAAGCAGTATGGCAGCCCCCCAAAAAGATGGGTACATGTAAAGCGGGTAAGCCCTCTCAAAACTCAGCGTGGCGAGAGCTGGGGTGTTCATGTTCTTTGGGGTCCAAGCGCGCAGCTCCATGTCAAACTTGCCGTAGGGCAAGCTCAGGAGGAAAACTTGATTGTCTTCGCTGACCCGCTGCCAACGCTCACTTTGGGAAGGGATTCGCCATTCTAGGTTTAAGCGTTGAAAGCCGAAGTAGGGTATGATGAGATCAACGGATAGCTGCTTGCAGGCCTCGGGCAGCAAGATGGGCATATTCGCTTCATCCAGGTACTTCATATGGCGAATAGTAGCCCCATTGGCGTCGTAAAGGTTGAGTTTTTTTACCACAAAATGGTCATTCACGGAGGCTGCGGCAACCGGCATACTGTCGGGGTAAAAGCTGTTAATACCGTTGATGCTGCCAAAGAGCAACCGCCCGTCCGGTGCCTGGGTGTGGGAGATCAGGTTTTGCTCGTCGGAGCACAAGCCATCCGTTGTAAAGTAAGGCGTAAATTTGGCGGTTTTGAGGTCAAAAGAGAGGATGCCGTTGTTCGAGCTGATCCACAAGCGCCCACTTTGGTCGGGGTATACGGCATGGAGAAAATTGTTGGACAGGCCATCGGCTTCTGTGTAGTGGTCGTAGTCATTGGTGTAGGGCGTCCAGCGGATTAACCCCTGATGGGTCGACAGCCAAAAGTTTTGCGGGTCTTGCTCGCAAATATGAGCTACTCTTACAGCGCCCCCGTTTGGCATGTCGTCTAGGTAGTAGGTATCTTCCGTAATGTTATATATACCCCGGTTCGTGCCTGCCCATGCTACGCCAGCCTGGTCCTCATGAAGCCAGTACACATGAACATCTTCCATCAGATAACGGGATCGCCCTGTTGCCCGGTCTACTTCTATCAGCCCTTGGTAGCTCCCGTACCAGACAAGGCTGTCGGGCCGCAAGAAGATGCACTTGGCTTCTGTGCCATCGACCGATGTATCTTCGCCCAACATAAGAGTTGCTCCCAACTGTTTGGATTCCAAAGGCGTTTGAAGTAGCTGGCCGTCCCCAAGGGTTATGAAAGCTAGATTATCCTCAATAAGCAAATCATAGTAATAGTTAGGCACCGCCCTACTTTTTTTCGTTGTGCGGTAAGAGTTGCCGTTCAAGTCAACTTCGTAAAGGTCTGAGGGCAGGCCGGATAATACCGCATACAGCTTCTCCCCTTCCGTGTCCAGCCCTCTTATATTGTACCCCTTCAGGTACGTTCGGAAATAGCTGGGGGAAATTTCTAGCTGAACCAGCCCTCTGTCCAATGTGGGTAATAATATGGTACCGTCGTCCAGCCGTACGATGGAAGCGTTGGGCGTGTCCGACAGGCCAAGTTTGAGGCGGGGCATGCGTTCTTGCAAAAACGCTATTAAATCTTCGATGAGGATTTCATTATTGCTTATGACTCGCAAGGGGCCTTTACCAGACCGCAAGAGGTGGATTGAGGTATTGGGTAGGGGGTGAAATAAATCGTCGTATATGTCGACAAGTTTTCGTTGGCCCTTGTCTGATGAGGTAATATGCTGT
Source organism: Bacteroidota bacterium (assembly GCA_009908745.1). Classification (GTDB taxonomy): domain Bacteria; phylum Bacteroidota; class Bacteroidia; order Chitinophagales; family Saprospiraceae; genus Phaeodactylibacter. The sequence continues at coordinate 7,829 of JAAAOU010000269.1, read as the reverse complement.
AAGCTATCCGGAATGCCGACTGGCTGCAAGCCGCTTGTATTGGAATGCCTGTAAAGTTTAAAATCTTGATCGAGGCTGAAGTGATACTTATCAAGGTTGAGCTGCGGGTATCGCGCCATCGTTCCCCCATTGCTATCCAAAAGCACAATACCAGACTTTCTGGACAAACCCCAGTAATGACCATGGGGAGCAGGAAAGAGCTTTCTAGGTGTATCCTCTTGTCCGGGGCTAGCGATCAGTTGTTCAAGGGTGTCGGCGTATTGCCATAGGCGGCCAGCAGAAGGGGCGTTTAAGTAAACGGTCTGGTTCAAGGAGAACATCCCTAAGAGGTTTGACGGGGGAAGCCTATCAGCATCTTTTCCCAAGTATTCCTTCAGCGTGTATAGCTTGTCCTCTCGTGGGGCATAGATGTGGAGTGTAGCCGTTGGTTGGTAACGCTTTTTCCTGTACCACCAGATATTATGCTGCCGGTCTTCGGCAAACTGGCTAAAGTGAAAATCATATAGCTTGTCCTTGTTCCGCCATACCCGTACCATTTTATGCCCGTCAAAGCGGAATAGTTGATTCTGCCAACTTAGCCACACTATCCCCCGGCTGTCCTGAAAGCCTCCTTCAAATGCCCGCTGGGGGACGCCGTCTTCCTGTGTCCACAATTTCAGCTTACAGACCAGCTTGTCGGTTGGTATGATCTGTGTATAGGTTTGGGAAATGCCTAGTACAGGCCACAGGGATAAAGCTAAGCAGCATAGACAGCAGTTACGCAATAAGCGGATGCATTCAGCAAGTGGATAAGGTCTAGTTGACCAGGTCCATATCGATTGGTGCATATGTTTTGCTAGAGCCATGCTCTTCGCTTTTTTCCTTAAGTGATGTTAGCTCAAAAATTTGCTTTTTAGTTTTGTGAATAGTTTGGGTAGCTCGTCCAATATCCCGGCGCTAATCGCTTGTTTTATGCGGATGAAAAGGCGTTTTGCCGATTTATCCCCATAAGTTTGCCGGATTTTTCACTTGATATAAGACATTTTTGTAGACAAATCAACAAATAAACGCTCAGCTACTTAAAAGTTTAAGGATGTGCGCTGAAAAGTGCAGTATAGTCATTATGGTTCCCCCTCTTTGAACCGGTTATATAATGTAGTCTTGACGTAAAGGCTGTGGGCTTCGAAAAACTAGGTACATACTGGCTTTTTTTGATGTTTATATGCTACACAAGGATGAACATCGCTAAGTGTAGTGTGAATAGGTTAGAACCCACGTCGATGAGCCTTTTAGGCGTAGAATTGTAGATTTGTTTGGCTTATCCGTCCAATTAGCCTGTTAGAGCGCTGTTAAGGCAGTCTTATCTGTGAGCTAGGTGTTGGGTTGTAAGATTGCATACTACATTCACGCAAAAGCTCATTCGAAGTCAAGGCTATCATAAAGTTTCCCCTTTGTTAATAAAAGTAAGCGAGCAGACCGAAACGTACGTCGGTATCTCGCATGGAGTCTTTCCCATTAACTAGTACTGATTAACAAAAAACAACTTGCTTGTATCAGACGATAGTAAGCAGTACCTCGTGGTGGTGCAGCACACCGGTCGCGAATGGTCTAGTACTATTGCACTAAGCAAACTTGCACAATTAGAAACAACATGGAAGCTTTAAGAGAACTCGTACAGCTGGTAACGAGAAACAAGTTAAAGTCAATTGACGTACTGGACTTCTCCGAAAACGGCGACAGTAGACTTGGCGAACTCTACGACATCATCGCCGAGGGAGAAGCTGGTTCTGATCAAGAGGCAGCCGAACTGTTATACCCCGATGCAAAGAGTACTTCGGGCTACCGCAAGCTCAAAAACAAGCTCCGCCGCAAGCTGATCAACTCCTTACTATTAGTGGACCTCAACCAAGCCTCCTATTCCGACCGGAAGAGCGCTTACTACCAGTGTTATAAAGAGTGGGCCGCCGTTCGTGTCCTGCTGGCTAAGAATGCGTGGACGCAGTGTGTGGAGATTGCCGAGCGTATACTTAAATACGCCATAAAGTATGAATTTACCGAGCTTTCCCTAGATTTGCTCGGTATATTGAGGTTGCACTACGGTACCCGCTTGGGTGACTTAAAGCAATTTGAGAAGTACAAACAGCTGGCCCTGGAGTACGAACCCGTTTATATAGCCGAGAACAAAGCGGAGATGCTCTACACCGAGCTGGTGGTGCACTATGTCAACAACAAATCCACAAAAACCAACCTGCAGAAAAAAGCAGAACTGGCCCTGCTAGAACTGTCAGACAGTCTGAGGCGCTACGATTCCTACCGCCTACATCTTTACGGCGGTATGATACGGCTGATGGTTTCCTCTACCGTGAACGAGCATAAGGACACAATTCAAACCTGTGACGACCTCATCGAATTCTTCGAAGCCAAACCCTATCAGGCAGAGACCCCCCTGCAAGCAGCTTACTATCAAAAACTGATCTGCCACAGTCAGCTCGGTCAATTCGAGCCGGGTAAAAAGGCGGCCCAAAAGTGTATCAAACTTATAGAAGAAGGCACCGTCAATTGGTTCAAGTACTACGAAATGTACTTTATCCTTGCCATGTATACCGGCAATTATCGGGAAGCGCTCGAAGTCTTCTGCCAAGTAACCCAACACCGCCGCTTTGAGTATTTGCCGGACAATACCAAAGAGGTATGGCTCATTTACGAAGCTTATCTCCATTTCTTAGGAGAAACAGACCTGCTGAAGCCTGCTGAAAAAGAAGGTTGCATGGAGAACTTCCGGCTCGGCCGCTTCCTCAACGAAGCAGTGATCTACACCAAGGATAAAGCGGGGATGAACGTGGCCATCATCGTCTTCCAATTGATTTACCTCCTTGCCAAACGGGAGTACGGTAAAGTCATAGACAAGTCCGAAGCCATAAGCAAGTATTGCTCCCGCTACCTCAATGAAGAACACACCATCCGGTCTTACTACTTTATCCGCGCCTTATTGACCTTAGCCTCGGCTGGGGACTATAACGAAGAGAAACGGAAAAAAGCAGCATCGTACCGCGCCAAGTTTGCTGGGGCCGGCGAGGCAGGGGGCGTGCAAACGTTCCAAATTGAGATCATCCCCTACGAGAAATTGTGGGACATCGTGATAGGCGCTACGGCTTAATCCCACCCTTTATGTGGCTCTACCCTTATTAGCATCACACTTCTTGTTGTGGAGGTTGTGTTTATACAAGCCAACTGATAATCAGTGTATTGAAGGCGGTTTTCGGCACAGGCGTTTGCGTTTGAGGGCAGGCAGGCAAAATCTGGTAGGGACATATTAAGGATTTTTGTCTATCAAGTACATATTGGGTGATTTTATATTTGTAACAGAATCGGACATTATTCACTAATAACACCAACAACATGAAACAGTACTGCACAAACCACGACCTAAGCCTAAAAACACTTTTTGCCAAAGATGAAGTCATTACAATCGACACGACAGTGCCGAAGGTGGATGAATAGCATCATGGTATTGCAGCACCGGGGGGTGAGCTGTTACTGAAAATGATTCCCCTTCCCCCCACAATCTTTACGGACAGACAGTTTCTATTGGTCTCTTTTTACTGGCATTAAAAGAGGCCTTTTTTTATGTCTAAAAAACGGATTGTCTGGCTGCTAAGGACGGCTAGCTGTTTTTTGTCCAACCGGTTTACTGCCAATACTCCCATATTTGTACTCAAGGTCACGATTTGTTTAAATGATGATCAACAGCCCACAAGATAATCAACCTGCTTGTCGCAGGTATTAGTCAAGATTTGATTGTACACCAGTCACGTAAGATTAATTGTGCAAAAAGTGGGTTGCTTGATTGTCGTTAATTAGGTAAAACACATGATTCAAACCCTCCCACATCGCTGGGAGGGTTCTTTAACAGGATTAAAACTGCTTTGCCTCTATCCGGTGATCAGGTCGGAAGGCAGGCACACGGTAAAACCGGATCCCCTGAACAGCGCTCCATGAGTGGGGCAGGGGGTGTGTCCGCTCTCCTCGATGTACCCTGTCAACGGGTTCCCATCCTCTCGTTGCACCCTACACCAGTATATTTAGCTACATTATACATTTATAATTAATTAATAAAATTAATATAAATCCGTATTACGTTGATTAAAAGTGTTTAGAATATCTTATAAGGACGCATTAAAGATTTTTGTCTCTATAGTTCATGATTTGCCCCTCTAATTTTGTCAGCAGACAAGTCGGAATTCCGGCTTGCATTTGCTAATGACAAAATCATATCAATCATGGACTACAACACCACCACCAACGACTTTCTATGCCCCGCTACTGACGATGTTATCGTAATCGATACCGTGGTACCAGCTGAGTAAAACACGATCCAAAAACAACAACAACGCTATGGAATTATTTGCCCCCCCCTATATCAATCACCGACGCAGTTGGCACGGTGCATTCCCGGATTACCCTCACCAATCGGGGGTCAATGACGTGGTCAATGCCGATGTCATTATCGGCAACCTGAGTGTCAACTGCAAAGGCAACGGTATTTGCAAGATGCTGCCGCGCGGCAGTTTCGTCGCTCAGTGCAGCGCTGTGAAGAGCACCCTGGTGAAGCGCGGTCAGCACCGGCTGGACGTCGTGTTCTACACGCAGGAATGCTGCGACAAGATTTTTAACCGGGTTTTTGTCCCGGGTACTTTCACCGTGGAAGAATCTTTTCAATTGCCCGTGTGGGTGAGAAGAGCGCTGTCCTTCCGTGGGCAGCGGCGAATACCGGCCGGATCATATCCCATACTACAACTCAGGGAATGCGCTTTAGTGCGCTTCGAGCTCGACTAATAATGCGGGCTGCTTGAATCTGGTGGGGACGGCAAAAGTGGTTTTGTCTGTCCTTTACCTGTTATCAGGCTGTAGCTTTGAGTAGGACAATGCAAGCAGTAAAGCTGCTGCTTGGCGTGGCATTAGCTGCACTAATTATCCAGTTTGAATGTAACAAACCTCCATCTTATGAAACGTCTTCGACCCAATCAACAGCAAGTGGCAAGCCTTTTAAAAGCTTTTAGCCCGTACTCGGGAGCTGCACTGCTTCTACTTGGCCTAGCGGCTGCTTTTGTAGCATATAGCACCCATGAACAGCCGCTAACCGCGGTAGAGGGGGCTGCAAATAACCAAGTTACTCTCGCTGAGGAAGCACCCCAAGCGGAAACCCCGCTGGGTACACCATCCTCTTTCGGCCCTGTGGGCCCAACGAAACCCGATTCGGAAAGTAGCTACGCCGCTACGCAACAGCGCGACATGGACCGATCGGTAGCTAAAGTGCCAAAACCAGTGCCCCGAAAGTCGGAGAACGCACCGCCCGTACCACAGACACAGCTCAGTGGACGGGCTAGCGTCAGTTCCCTGGCCGTCTATTCGGTTGCGAAACTCATACAGCAGTATGTGCGCAACCCGCAATCGACTGCCAAGGCTAACGCAAAAGTCGCTTCCTTCGGCCAGCGATTGGGTGCCGACGTGCTCGACAAGTTCGCTTTCACGCAGGAAGAACAAGGCGAAAGCCTGCTGAGTGAGCTTAACACACTAGTGGCCCCGCCTGCTCAAACGACCACCAACGAAACCCTGCCCGCCGGCACTTTGATCATCGCCATGGACGAAGCGCTGCAAGGTGGCAGCAATGCCCGCGTACGCGATGCCTACGGCCTGGCCGTCCACTTGTTGCACGCCGATGTTCCCCTGAAGTGGATCATCAAACCCAACAAAACGAGCCGGACGGCTGTCGATTTCAGCGCCTCCGCCCGTCGTAAGTTTCCCACTACCAGCTCGTTTAGCAACCGGAGTTTCCGAACTGGCCCTATCGCTATCTTCCCGGGCTTCGAAGCCGAGGCACAAACCGTAATTAACAGCTTCGGAAACGGTATTCGGGTCTACGAACTACAAAACGCCACTACCGTCCCGGTGAATAGCGATCTTACGCACAAGCCTAAAGTACTGGTAGAACAACAACAAAACCCCGGCATTCATACCAGCATACTGTCAGCCGCCGAGTTGGATCAAGGGACGCACTATTACACAGACAACCTGACTACGGTAAATGCTAATTCTTGTGTAACCATCATCACCGTGCCACACAATGACGCTATTGATCCTTCCCAAAGAAACGCCGTGAAAGACTTCACGCGCAATGGGGGCAACTTCTTCGCCCAGTGCGCGGCAGTACGTGGTTTTCAAAAATTCAACCCGAGGGTATTCACCAGTGCGGGATTCAGAGACAACCCCGGTATAGGGAGTTTCCAGTACGATAACCCCTCCGAGCCCTCCGCTCAGTTTGAGGGTAATGTCTTTGATGAGGGAGGGTCACTCGAGGACTTTGGGTTCAATACCAATCCTCCGGGCGGCACCCGTATCATACACGATAACAATAATGACTACAAGGCCTACACCGGGCGTATCGATGGCTTCAACGCCAGTGCTGGCGGCTATGTCCACTACTTCGGGGGGCACGACCACGGTGGCGACATTGACGCAGACCGCTATTACCTCAATGCCGTATTGCGCTCCGCTGACCGGCCCTCCAGTTGCGGGCTCACGATCGCCACGGTTGCAGCCAACGACGATACTGGGCAAATTGACTGTGGTACTGACTTCATCGACATCAATGTACTGGCGAATGACCAGGATCTTACAGGGACGGGTGGACTAAGCATACAAAACCTCACCCCCGGCCCCAACCCACAGGGGACCTTTGCAGTTGTCAGTGGCCAGGTTCGTTACACGCCCGACAACAGCGGCAGTTGGAGCGGTCCGGTCACGGCAACTTACCAAGCCTGCAATAGTAACAACCTTTGCGATCAAGCGACGATTACGATTACAAGCTCCACACCAAACAGTTCCGTAATTGCGGGTACCGTTTTTGAAGACAGTAACGAAAATGGCACTCAAGATGCCGGAGATCCCGGGCAGAGTGGCGTTACCGTACGCTTGTATGAAGACAATAATGGAAACGGGGTCATAGACAGCGGAGAGCCAGTGGTACAAACCCAAACGACCAATGCTAATGGTGACTATAGCTTCTCCGTTAGCTCTTTTCCTACATCTAGCGGGAATACCACCGTTACGTCTAGCAAAGCCACATCGGCTTATTCTGGAGATGGCAGTGAAGGCTATGGTTCTTGCAATGTCATGTACGTAGAGGACTACCCAAGCTACAGTTATGTAGAGTTCAACTTGAGCACAGCGGTGCCTTCAGGCTGTTCGGTGACTTCTGCTTCTCTAGAGTTGCGTCAATCTTACGGAGGCAGCTCCGATCTTGGTTTTCAAATACGGAAAGTTCTCCAATCGTGGAGTGAAGGCAATGGAGGATGCTATCCGAGCGGCAACAACTCTGGATTGACCTGGAACAACCGACCTAACTTGGCCAGTACGGTGTATGCTTCGGGTACACTTATGGATAACCAATCCTTATATACGCTCAATGTTACTAATTTGGTGGACGAATGGGTCAGTGGTGCTTCTACAAACTATGGCTTAGCTGTCATCAATAGCGGTAGTGGCTCTGAATTTGGCCTTCACTCTGATGATGCCTCATCTAGCCTGCGTCCCAAGTTAGAGATCAATTACACTTGTCCTACTAGCGTTGAGTATGTGGTTGAAGTAGATGAAACGACGCTTCCAAGCAACGCTACCCTAACGACTGCGGGCACTTCTGCAGTGGAACTTACCGGGTTGGGGCAACTAGACTGTAACAACGACTTTGGTTTTAATAACGAAAGTGTCCCCGTCGCCAACAACGACGGAGAAATTGCCCTGGGTCAGAATGTTCTCATTGCTTATATGCCTTGGGAAGGCTATAACTACGA
>JAAAOU010000514.1 GCA_009908745.1 Bacteroidota bacterium | reverse complement strand
GTTCGCGTCCGTCACCGTCACTGTGTAGGTGCCCGCTGCTAAATCGTTGAGGTCTTCGGTGTCTTCACCGTTGCTCCAGGCGTAGGTGAACGGGGCTGTGCCGCCGCTTACGCTCAGGTCGATGGCGCCGGTGGCGTCGCCGTTGCAGACTACGTCTGTCATTGTAGCACTTAAACTGGGACCTTCTTGGTTCTCTAAAACGACATCAGGTAAGTCAATCGGGCAATCCTCATTACCCCATCGTACCCAAAGGTCATAGCTGCCGGCTGCAAGGCCAGAGATGGTCAAGCTACCTGCAGCATCGCTGGAGCTATAGGGGTAATTGGCACCTCCGTCTATACTAAACTTGATAGAGGAACGGTCCGGGTGATCCGGGAAGTCAAAAACGATGGTACCGTTGTCGTCCCCACAGGTAGGATCGGTTGAAGATGCGGTTGCATCCGGGGTTGATTTCACGTTCACCACCACGGCGTCGGTATCTGTGCACCCATTGCCGTCTGTCAAAGTGACATTATAAGTGAAAGACTCGTTGGCGTAAGCAGAAGGAACAGGGCTTACCGTTTGGCTAGCGCCATCACCTAGCCCGTTGTCCCAAGTGTAATGGTAAGGCAACACCCCGGTTACTACAGTAGCCGTCAGGGTTGTACTTTCCCCTTCGCAAATGTCTACATCTGCACCTGCGGAAACTTCGGGTTGCAAGAAGCCATCTACAGTGAAGCTTTCCGTACCGGAACAGCCCGAGTTTGACGTAGCCGTAACGGAATAAGTACCCGGCCCTACGTCAATTGAAGGTGTGTTTGATCCATTACTCCAAGTGTAGGAATCTCCTCCGCTCGCGGTCAGAGTAGTGGTAGTACCCGGGCAGATCTGGTCATCGCCAGAAATCGTCACCGGCAGAGACTGATCGCAACTCGGCCCTTCAGTTTGGGCACTATTGCAGCAAGTAGCGAATTGGCCGCCCCAGTCTGTACTTTGGGATATATAACCAGCTGTAAAGACCACTTTCAACTCTGCACATTCGTTTTCAATGTGCAGTCCATCCCACTTAAGGCCGTAGATGCCACAGGTAGGGTCCGTACCGACTATCCAATCGCTGTATGGCGCACCATCGAGGTAGACTTGATGGATATCGCTTTCGTCCAAGCAAGTTGGCAAGCCAAGGGTCCAATGGCTTAGAGCCTGGCCCGTTTGGCAAACTTCATAAATGTAGGTGTCGGTACAATTGGGGACCGTAGCCGTGACGGTTGTAGAACCGTTATTCACATTCACCGTCACTTGGTCCGTGTCTTCGCAGCCTTGCCCGTCGGTAACGGTGACCGTAAAGGTGGTCGTTTGCGTTACATCAACCGTTTGGGCCGCTCCGTTGCCTAAGCCATTATCCCAACTATAAGTGTAGTTGCCATCGCCACCCGAAGCGGATGCGGAAAGTGTGACGGTTTGGGTGCCGCAAACATCCTGATCGGGGCCAGCGTCTGCTTCTACCCCGCTGAGAATAGTAACTTGGTAGTCTTCAACTTCCCCATCATCACTAGAGTCGCCAGACTGGCAAAAGTTGCCCGTAGGCCCCTCATTAGGGTCGCTGGTGATGATGAAGCGGGCAAAAGTAGGGCCACAGGCCGCATCAGCAGGTACATCAAAGACAAAAGTCTCTGAGCCTGTAGAGGTGTTGTTAAATGCGCCCTGCTTGAAGTCGTCGATCACTTTTTCACCGGCGTCAAAGACCCCATTTTGATTAAAGTCGATCCAAGCAGAGATATAAGAGTCATTGTCATTGGAAGACCAAGAAACGGTAACGGACTCTGAGGCGCCTGCCGTCAGTCCAGATGGATTAGCAAAGGTAACCCCGTCTTCGTCGTCTGTACCGTCATTATCATCACCTTGGGCATCGCCGCTGGTATTCGCACTGCTTTCCCCGTCTACGCTATTGCCAAGCCGAGTAGGGTTGTTATTGTTGATATAGTAACACATGCTCCCATAAGAAGAAGGCGCATCGCCGTAGTCGGCCTCCGAAGACACCGGTGTGTAAGCAATGCACACACTAGATGGCACTACGGAGTTGGGATTGGAATCATCGCCGGTACCGTATTGGTCGTCACTCCAGTGGATGAGCAATATTTCATCAGCACCGTTCGGCAAGAAAGCCGTCCCTAAGGAACCAATCCACTCATCGGAGGCGACCCCTGTATCTATCCCATCGTGGCCACTGTCGCCGGTGTAAGGGGAAGCCCATTGCACAGCCCCATTTTTCAGGAACACCACTTTGTAGCGCTCATTGGGCTGATCGCCTACGTTGGGCCGGTTTTGGTAGCCGTCCCAAGCATTGGCTTCCGTAATATCTACGTCCACAGGGCCATCAAACGCGGCAGGCAATGAGATCGGTAGTACAAATTGGTCGGTGCCGTTAGCTTTGAAGCGGACATCGACCGTCGGGAAATTAGCACTCAGGTTGGTGATGTTGTTTTGCCAAAGCAGATTGCCAGCGGGGCAGTTGGGTGAAGTGGGAGGCAACACGTCATTGCTTTCTACGATCGAGAAGGAGATGGTTTGCTCGGCGCAAAGCACGCCGCCGGCATTATCGAGCGTATAGACCTTAATATTAACGGTATAGCTACCTGGGCCTTGGTTCCAGAGGCTGCCGCCGCCGGGGGCGTTGTATGGGAAGTTATTTTCTACGTTGCTGCTATTATCGTCGCCGGTGATGGTGAACTTCACGCTTTCAAAGGTGCCACTCACCTCCGCTTCCAGGCGGTAGTCTGATGGTAGGTCATCGACATCAATTTGGTCGCCGTCGTGGATTTGGAGTACATTCACATCACCGTCATCATCGTTGATGTACAAGCCATCGATGGTAGCGCTACAGATGTAGTTATCCAGAATGAAAGGTTGTACGCCGTTGTTGTTGGGCATGTATACCTCCATTTGCGTGTCAATGCCGCCTTGTGCGCTGGTAACGGCGTTTTTAGCCTGATTGCAAAGCGAGTTGCAGTCGCTTCTATCGCTTGAGAAATGCCATATGGCATCGTTAATATCGGATTTGGAATAGCCTTGCGGGGGGCCGTTGCCTATGATCCAATTGATTCGCTCGGCGTCGAGCTCAGATATACCGAGGTTGCTGGTTAAGCCGTGGGATGCAAACGCAGCGGCTGGCATGAATAATAAAGCAGCTAGAAAGAGGAACGCTGCTTTGATAGTAGAGGCTGCGTTTGGGAAAATGCTGAACCGCAGCCCCAGATTTGTGCAATTGCTTTTGTCAATGTACTTCATAGTGCTAATTTGATTGTGAGCCTGCAACCTTACAGGCTAAGGGTTTTAAGTGCTAGTTTGTTAACTGTCAGCTATTTAGCTTCTTGGGCAACATACGCCTTAGGCTTGCTACGACCAATTGCGCCGTACAAGCAATACAATGCCTAGGCATAGCTTATGCTATACTATAGACCAACCAATCTTGAAAGCATTTAACCGTTGAATTGGAGTAAAGCCGTTAGCCGATGACCAAAATGATCACGGTTTGAGGTACTAAAGGGGGAAAGCACCTGCAAAAACCTTAGGCTAGCGATACCGCTCGGATTGAGCTTCAGTACTCCACTTGTGACTTAGTGTTCGTGTGTTTGTTACCGTTAAATGCCTCGTGTTTTTGTTGTTCGTTTCACACCTGCTGAGAAGGAAACGTATAGCCTAGCTTAAAAATGGAATGGGCTATCATTTCGCACAGTATCCTAACCATAGGGGTGACATACGGAGTATGCATTGACCAATGGCAGTCTACTCCCGGCAGGCGGGAATTCTAATACAAGGGGAACTTTAATTGATAAGGGGGAGGTAACTCGTTGTCTTGTTCAGCTGCAAATATAAGTAGCGGTCAGATATAACCAAAAATAGTAAGGTAATTATTAATCTTTTTGTGACATAACAATACATCAACCGCCGCTTTATTTACAGCCTACAACTACTACAAAATCGGGGGATAAACAGGCGCGACTAACGCCAATTTTGTGACATATTTTCGGGGCTTAGATTTTAAAACGAGGGCTGAAGCCATTCGGCCTCAACCCTCCAACATTAAACAAATATGCACAATCTTGTATATCTTACTGGTACAGTGACCAAGCTTAACCCAGCTCACGATACGCAGTTTTTTTTGCTTTTGCCACTGGTAATACGCACTGCTATTGTAAACATAGTTATGTATTAGCCAGGTTCGGGGGACTATAAATTGTGGGAACAGTATTGTACCAGATTAACTGGCTTGGAAGGGGATCATTGACTTTTGCAAAAGGCATCCTGTTACGCCTCTTACTATCGCAAATATATGTATTGTTTTTTAAATTCACCCTATTTTAGGCTTTAAAATTTGAGCAAATCAATCGCGACCGTCAAATGGGCAATTGGAAAATATACAAAGAGGGGTTTAAAGCTTACCTGCTTTTGGAGCTTTCGCTAGCTAGCAACACGGCGGAAGCCTATTTGCGCGACTTGGGCAAGTTGGAGGCTTTTTTAGTTATGAAAGGAGCTGTGCCCCCCCCTGCCGACCTGCAGGCAGAGCAACTGGAGGCTTTTCTAGCCTGGCTAGGCGAATTGGGCTTGGCGGTTCGTTCGCAAGCCCGGCTGGTTTCCGCCTTGAAGACGTTTTACCGGTATTTACTGTTGGAGGGATTGAGCGAGCAAGACCCCACCCAACTCATAGAAGCACCGCGGCTAGGCCGCAAGATACCGGAAGTGCTTACCTACGAGGAGATCAAACGGTTGCTAGCGGCTATCGACCTGAGCCATCCGCAGGGACAGCGCAACCGGGCGATACTGGAGACGTTGTACGCCTGCGGCCTGCGGGTGAGCGAGCTGACGGGCCTGCGGCTGTCTAACCTTTTTTTGGATATCGGCTTTGTGAAGATCATAGGCAAGGGCAACAAAGAACGCGTAGTCCCCATTGGAGAAGCCGCTCAAAAGCACATTAAGCTTTACCTTAAAGGGCAAAGACGGGGGCAGCTCAATGTGCAACGGGGAGAAGAAGACTTCCTGTTTCTCAACCGCAGGGGCCGGCACCTCAGCCGGGTCATGGTTTTCAATATTGTAAAAGACACCGCAAGGGAAGCCGGTATAAAGAAAAAGGTAAGCCCTCATACTTTTCGCCACTCATTTGCCACCCACCTTATAGAAGGCGGCGCGGACTTGAAAGCCGTGCAGGACATGCTGGGGCACGAGTCCATCATCACTACAGAGATTTATACGCACCTAGATACGGACTACCTGCGGGAGACCGTCATGCAGTACCACCCGCGCAACCATACGCCATAGCCGCTTGGCCGATATTCGGCCCGTTTGTTTCCCGAAACGGCGAATTGCGGTATATTTGCCCCCCGATCGCAATATTTGAATTATGGAAACGTGGAAGCTTGATTTTGAGTGGCTGAGGGTCCGGCATATTGTGAAAAAAGCTTTTCGCAAAAATGACCTGCCCAACTTGAATGCTATATTGTTTCTGATTGGCATACAAGAGCTGGGTTACCTCAAAGATTCTTTTACCAAAGAAGAAAAGCAGGACCTGATGCACATCGCCGTGTGCCGCCTGTTGAGCGAAGAGGGCTACTATGCTTTCGTAGGCCGCGATGCCGATGGCTGGCCGCATTACGAAAACCGGCGCCCCGTACCAGCGGAGGGCGTGAAAGCGCAGGAAACATTGCTCAAAACCCTCGTCATCCGTTATTTCAAGACCTTGGAGCTGGAAAACGGCGGGTTTGAAGAAGAATAAAAAAACACAATACGATGCTTACACCTTTACCAAGAGTGCTTATGCTGGCTGTGGTGGCGATAGGCTTACTGGGTTGCGCAGAAGAAGGCCCGACTCAGGCTATTATCCATACCGATATGGGCGACATTAAAGTCGAGCTGTATGACTCCACGCCCAAGCACCGGGACAACTTTATCAAGCTGGCCGAGAAAGGCTTTTACGACAGCCTGCTGTTCCACCGGGTCATCCCGGGCTTCATGATTCAAGGGGGCGACCCGAACTCCAAAAACGCCGGCCCCGGGCAGCGGCTCGGCGATGGAGGCCCCGGCTACACCTTGAATGCCGAAATTGGCGAACTGCACTACAAAGGTGCCCTTGCCGCCGCCCGGTTGGGTGATCAGCAAAACCCGGAGCGCCGCTCTTCGGGCTCTCAGTTTTACATCGTCGAAGGCCGCCCGATCAACGAAAGCCTGCTGCAGCAAATGACGCAGCAAACTGGCATGGAGTACACGCCGGAGCAACAGCAGGCCTACATGGAGCGCGGTGGTTACCCCCCGCTCGATGGGCAGTATACGGTATTCGGCGAAGTGGTAGAAGGTATGGATGTAGTGAGCAAGATCGCTACTGCCCCCCGCAACGCTATGGACCGTCCCAAGGGGGACATCCGTATGAGCGTGGAAATTGTAGACTAAAAACAAAAAACTCATGGCCGTAAGATCACTTTTCTGGCTTTTTGCAAGCACCCTCCTGTTGGCCGCCTGTGCCCGGCCCGTAGCGCAATTTTCCGTAGAGGGTGAACAAAAAGTCTTGGAACCCCTTACGTTCGACAACGAATCGGAAAAAGCGGTACGCTACGAATGGGACTTTGGAGACGGCAATACGGACACCACGTCTACGCCCACCCATTTGTACCGGAGCTCCGGCCTTTACACCGTGAGCCTGACGGCTATTAATGAAAAAGGAAAAACAAAAACTGTGGAAAAATCTATCGAAGTCAATCCGCCAGACGCCTGCCTGGTCGAAATACAAACCGAATATGGCAACATGCTCGTGCAACTGTACGATGCCACGCCGCAACATCAAGACAACTTCTTCAAGTTGGCGCAAGACGGCTTCTACGACAGCCTGCTGTTCCACCGGGTCATCAGCAACTTCATGATACAGGGCGGGGACCCCGATTCCAAGGACGCTAAGGCCGGCCAACCGCTAGGCTCCGGCGGGCCGGGCTACACCATACCGGCGGAGTTCGTCGACTCGCTCATCCATGTCAAGGGGGCGCTGTCCGCTGCCCGTACCGCTGACGCGGTCAACCCACAGAAACGGTCTTCCGGCTCGCAGTTCTATGTGGTGCATGGCAAAACATATAGTGAACAGGAGCTGGCGACGATCGAAGCCCGCAAGGGTATCCGGTATACGAAGGAGCAAAAACAAGCCTATCAAGAGCTAGGAGGCACGCCGTTTCTAGACCAGGACTACACGGTCTTTGGCCGGGTCATTGAGGGGCTGGAGGTGATCGACAAAATAGCCGCCGTACCTACCGACCAACGGGACCGCCCTAAGGAAGACGTAAGAATGAAAGTACGGGTCATACGATAGAAGACAAGCCAACACCAATGCAAGACAGATATCTATTAGGCGTGGATGTAGGAGGCTCCGGTATTAAGGGGGCGATCGTGGATACCCTTACCGGCGAGCTGCAGACAGAGCGCCTCCGCATCAAGACGCCGAAGCCCGCCACGCCGGCAGCCATGGCTGAAGCCTTTGCCGAGCTCGTCAAGCAGCACGGCTACAAAGGCGTCATCGGCTGCGGCTTCCCGGCTATCATCAAGTCCGGCAAAGCTTTATCCGCTGCCAACATCAGCAAAAAATGGCTGGGCAAAAGCGTCATCGAAACCTTTTCCTTGGCTTGTGGCTGCCCGGTGGAAGTCCTAAATGACGCCGACGCCGCGGGCCTGGCAGTCATGAAGTTTGGCCTGGGCAAAGACAAGCCGGGCGTTGTCCTGTTGATCACCATAGGCTCAGGGCTGGGCTCCGCTTTGTTTATTGACGGCAAGCTGGTCCCCAATACCGAATTCGGGCACATGATCCTGCACGGCGAAGCAGCAGAGGTTTACGCCTCCAACAAAACCCGCAAAGCCGAAGACCTCAGCTGGGAAGCGTGGGGCGGCCGGTTCAACGAATACTTGGCTTATGTGGAGCGCATTATCAACCCGGACTTGGTCTTGTTGGGCGGCGGTATCAGCAAACATTTTTCGAAGTACGAAGCCTACTTGGATGTAGACCTTAACGTGCACGCTGCGGAACTCCGCAACCACGCCGGTACTATCGGCGCCGCTTTGTATGCCAAGCAACAGCTTCAAAATAGCTAGCGTATATTCATCACTTCTCTTTCAAACCATAGTAGGGGTTCCTGTTTCTTGTCCCCGGTCTCCGTGTCGCATTTGAAAAAGTAGTAGAAAAGCTGTAGCTCGTCTCCCAGCCGTTCGATCAACCGCTGCAGCCGTTTCCATCCTTCAACCGGAGACAATCGGATGTGAATGCACCGCCAAGCGTAAAAGGCCTCGTCGTGCCATTGCAGCACCTTGAGCACCCCTTCGTCCGCCGTATACTGCTGCATGTACTGCCGGGCCAGCACACCGTGGTGCATCGACCAATCCCTGGGATAGCCGCTTTTTTCACGGTATTTGAAAGTGTCATGGGCGAATGCGATCAAACGTAGGCGCTCCCGGGTGGAATCGTCAACCGGTAAGCGGTCGATATTATCCAGCACTTCCCGGACGTGCCTCAGCACGCTGCCTTCAGGGTGCCCAAAACGGGGTTTCCCCCACAGCAGCCCTTTCAGAAAAGGCTCATCGCGCAGTAGTTGCCGCTCAAGTGTGGTCTCCGGTTGGAGCAAAGAGACCACATCCGGCCGGTGTTGGCTATGCATTTTCATCGGTTGTACGTCGTCGCTTTCGCTAAAAAAGGCAGGGCTTGTTGTGTTGTAATCTACCACAGGAAATATAGCGCATTAGGCGGAGCTTTGCAAGGCCTTCTTCCAGATTGCCTGTTTGTTTGGCGCTGGCCAGCCTACACCCAACAAGCCCCTGTTAATTTCCTGTTAAAGCAAAATTCATGGGTAACAAAGCGTTTTTCGCGGGAGTTTTTGAGTTTGTAAAAACTGACAAGCTCTTATTTTCGTAAGTATAATTGAACATCATCAATCACCGACTATGAAACAACTATTTGCTCTTGTATTTGCCAGTATACTCGGCGGCGTGATTGCGCTGGGGGGATATGTATTGTTACAACCTCAGACGACGCCGGCTACCGAGGCCCCTATTCAAAGCCTGGCACGGCCTGTAAGCAATATCAACGTAGCACCGGGCACTAAGGCGGCACCATTCGACTTCAAAGCGGCCGCGGCTAAAGCCATGCCCGCCGTGGTGCACATTTCGGCCTCTGCCGTGCAGCCGGCTAGCAACGAATCCGACAACCCCTTCCGTTTTTTCTTCGGAGAGGAGTACGGGGGGCAACAGCCCCGGAAAGGCTCGGGCTCGGGCGTATTTTATACTTCTGATGGCTACATCGTCACCAATAATCACGTGGTAGAATTTGCGGACGAGGTAGAGGTCACCCTGTACGACAACCGCACCTACAGCGCCGAAGTCATTGGGCGGGATGAGAAAACCGACTTAGCGGTCATCAAGATCGAAGGCAACGATTTCCCCGCCCTGAATTTTGCCAACAGCGACGAAGCCGAGGTGGGCGAATGGGCTTTGGCCGTGGGCAACCCCTTCGAGCTGACTTCAACCGTCACCGCCGGCATCATCAGCGCCAAAGGGCGTAGCATCAACTTGCTAGGCGGCGGCCGCGCCATTGAGTCGTTTATACAAACCGATGCGGCTGTAAACCCCGGCAACAGCGGCGGTGCCCTAGTGGACGCCGATGGCAACCTGCTGGGCATCAACACCGCTATCGCTACCCGCACGGGCGTCTTCTCCGGCTACAGCTTTGCCATCCCGGTGAATCTCGTGCGCCGTATCGCCGACGATATTATCGAATACGGTACTTATCAGCGGGCCTTCCTGGGTGTGACCATATCGGAGCTGGACAGTGACTACGCCGATCAGCTTGGCGTGGACATCACACAGGGTGTGGTGATCGAAGAATTGGTAGACGGCGGCTCCGCGCAATTTGCCGGCTTGCAGCCGAAGGATATTATTGTCGGTATCAACGGCAGGGATATCACTAGCGTCCCAGAATTGCAGGAAATCATCGGCCGGGCCCGCGCCGGGCAGACCGTTGAGCTGGAAGTTAACCGCCGGGGCCAGAACCAAACCATACCGGTGAAGCTCAAAGCCGGCTGATTTTTTTGCCATTTCACCGTCAAACTAGGGTAAAGGCCTTGCGCCGCACCGGAATAAGGCTTAGATTACTACCTGTAACTGCTTGTAAGCCTTTGCTTTAAGAAATCATTAACGTTCTTTTTCGCAACATCCCCACAGGTGTTTGAGTTAGGACAGTAAAGAAACTTGTTTAAAGTTGGTTTTTCGTTTTGTTTTGATGCGTCTGTCTCGTAGTTCGAGGCAGACGTTTTTTTTGGGAGACTATATATCAATCATGGGCTAAGCGAAAGCCTATATGGCCAAACTGAGTTTGTGTATTGATCCAAAGCGGACTAGACGGATGGCATAAATTTTCACTGATAAGCCAAGAACCACCTCGTGCTGCCGCTTCTATCGGCAACTCAGGCGGCGATTATGGAATCGCGACCTGAGGCGGTACTGTCAGGTCGCGGCTCCAAAGCCGCCACCTGACTTGAAGTGAAAAACCTAGATAGTTGCCTCGGATATAAGTCAGGAGTGAGCTACGATATAATAAGTTGCAGACACGATCATCGTGGCACCAAGATCCGCCACGAACCACTCGTGATTCTATATGTGTTATCCCTTTCCAAGCGTTACTGTATGCAGAATTATATTCATGTTTTTCGTGCGAGTAATCTGCGCACCACTCCCATACATTACCACTCATATCGAAAATGTATCGGCAACTCAGGCGGCGATTTTGGAATCGCGGACTGAGACGGTACTGTCAGGTCGCGGCTCCAAAGCCGCCACCTGACTTGAAGTGAAATGATCGAGCTACTTGCTTTGAATTAAAAAGAGCTAATTCGCCATTTGATTTTGGTGTGTTTGCTCCATTATTTTTTGTCCTGCCCTTGCAAACGCTGTCAATAATATGCATTTTAGCAACAGGAAATAAACCTGTACCCCATGGAAACCATACGCGCTACAAAAAAGCAAGCTTCCAATGTCCGCACTTGGCTAGATGCCCTCAGCAACCTCTTCTACCCCAACCTCTGCCTAGCCTGCAGCAAGAACCTCCTGCCCGGCGGCAACTTCCTCTGCGTAAGCTGCACCTACAAACTACCCAAGACCGACTTCCATCTCCACCAAGAAAACCCGCTGACGGAGCGTTTCTGGGGGCGGGTACAGCTGCAAGCCGGCACCGCCTGCTACCACTTCTCCAAAAGCGGGCGTACCCAGCAGCTGCTGCACCGGCTGAAGTACGAAGGCAAAAAAGAAGTCGGTATCGAAATTGGCAAATTGCACGGCAGCGTACTGCGCGAGGCACCGCTGTTTCGGGACGTAGACTTGATTGTCCCGGTACCGCTGCACCCCAAGAAGCAACGCCTGCGCGGCTACAACCAATCGGCCCTCTACGCCCGCGGGCTGAGCGAACGCTTGGGCGTACCCTGGCAGGAGGCCCTGAAACGGACCGCCTATACCGACAGCCAAACCCGGAAGTCGCGTATGGAGCGCTTTGCCAACGTGGAGAAGGTGTTTGAACTGCCCAGCCCGGATGCGGTAAAAGGCAAGCACGTTCTCCTCGTGGATGACGTCATCACCACGGGGGCGACCTTGGAAGCCTGTGCCCACCGCCTGCTTGCCGCCCCGGGTACCCGCGTAAGCGTGGCCACTATTGCGATTGCAAACTGATGCGCACGGGTTGCTCTGATTTTTCCAACTGCAATATGATTTGATCGTCCTGCCCAAAGCGTTGTTGAACGGTAAAAAGGTAGGTACAGTAATCGTTGAACACCGCGGGCGCTGCCCTTCGCCCTAGCACGCTGATCTTGTCGCCAATCCGCAAGCCGGCTTCCCAGGCGGGGCTGCCTTCCACCAAATAGCCGACCGAAAGCCCGCCGTCCTTGTCGTAGCGGGGCAACCATCCGAGCAGGGGTTGCGGTTGCGGCTGATAAGCTTCTTCGCGCGGCCATAGCCATAGCTCCTCGGTTTGAAAATTGAGGCCGACTTTGTAGTGCTGCCAGATTTGGTTGCCCAGCCGGGCCTCCCCTGCCCGAGCGGTAACTACTGGCAAATCCACTTGCCAGTCACCGGCGCGCAAACTCGAAGGGGCATGTAGCCGGTAGGCCGCACTTTGGGTTTCCAATATCCCCGCAGCAATAGCGTCGTAGACGACCGTGCCCCCTTGCCCGGCTTTTTCCAAAGAAAGGGCAAGCCCGCCGCTGTAGCCTAGGTCCACGGCGAGTTGCTGCTTGCCATGCCCGGCTACTTCCGCTTTTATCAAGGGCGTTCCGAGGACCTTGTGCGTCTTGAACGGCAGGCGGTGCGCTGGCGGATCGGTTGCGAATTGGGCTTTGTCCATAAATACGATCTGCTGCGCGTCAAAATCGACCACCCAGTTGCAATGGCGGAGCAGGTTGCTGCCCAGTATGCCTCCCTGTGCAATGCAACGCGCGGGAGCAGGCACCGGGTAGTCCTTGACTTCAAAAGCATGGCCTTCAAAAACGACCTCCCCGAACGCCACCTTGTCCACCAAGAGCATGCCGGTCTCTCGGTCTAGCAGGCTGTCCAAGCCCAAGTAACTTACCGACTCCTCGGACAGGGTGCTGTGCAGGGCACCGGGGGCCCAGACGAAATCCATAGCCATGGGCCGGCCGTTGAGTTGGGCGCGGACCACGATGTAGTCGTTGCGCATTTCAAATGGGAGGGTGTCCCGGAAAGCAGGGGTGGTGATTTGGCCGCGCTGCATCAGTTCAGCGGTGGGCGAAGTGGTGCAAGCGGCGAGCACGCTCAGGGCGATGAGCCCAATTAAAGTCGTTATCTTATTGTCCATGGGATCTGATTTGCCGCTAAAATTAATAATAGACTCGTTCTGGGGGAACTATAGCGGGCGAAAATCTACGCTTTTTTCCAAACTGGCTTACCCTTCGTATACCTTCAGCATATCGTGAAGATGCTCCAGGGTATTGGCTTCTCTAATGGGCTTGTCTTTGCGCCAACGCTGTATGCGCGGGAACCGCAGCGCGACGCCGGACTTGTGCCGCGGGCTTTCCTGAATCCCCTCGAAGGCGATTTCGAAGACCTGTTCGGGGCGCACCTGCCGGACCGGGCCGAACCGCTCCTGCGTGTTGCGGCGCACCCAGGCGGTGATGGTGCGGAACTCGGCATCCGTGAGGCCCGAATAGGCCTTGGTGAACGGTACCAGCGCCTCGCCGTCGCGCACGGCAAAGGTGAAATCCGTGAAGAGATTGGCACGGCGCCCGTGCCCGCGCTGCGCGTAGATCATCACCGCGTCTATGGTCAGCGGGTCGACCTTCCATTTCCACCAGTCGCCCTTGCGGCGGCCAGCGCGGTAGACGGAATCCTTGTGCTTCAGCATCAAGCCTTCGCTGTGGTACTGCCGGGCGTTGCGGCGTTCTTCTTCCAGCTCTTCCCACGCCTTGAAAGGAACCGTTTCGGAAAGCATGACGATGCCATCAGTATCCACTTGGTCTAGCAATTGCTCCAATTGCTGCCGGCGCTCTTTCATGGGCTTTTCCCGCCAGTCTTCCCCCTCCCACTCTAGCAAGTCGTAGGCAACGACGACTACCGGCACGCGCTCGCGAATTTTCTTGGTCACATTCTTGCGGCCAATGCGGGTCTGCAGTTCGTTGAAGGTAAGCGGCTGCCCGTCTTTGTAAGGCAGGATTTCCCCGTCGATCACCGTACCGTTGGGCAGCTGCTCCGCCAGGGGATGGAATTCGGGAAACTTGTCGGTAACCAACTCCTCGCCCCGCGACCAGACGAACAGCTCGTCCTTGCGCACAATGACCTGCCCGCGGATGCCGTCCCACTTGCGTTCGGCTATCCATTCCGAGGGCGGGCCGATGTCTGCCGGATGGTCTTCCAGGGCGTAGGCCAGGTAAAAGGGATAGGGCTTGGAAATATCCTCCAGCGGGTCTTTCGTCAGAATGAGGTCTTCGAAGGTAGTATCGTCCGGTGTCCAGTCGCCCATCAGGCGGTGGGCGAGGGTATTTTCGTCGATTTCGGTGTACTTCGCCAGTGCCCGCACCATCAGCTTTTGGGACACCCCGACGCGGAAGCCCCCCATGATCAACTTGTTGAAGACAAGGCGCTCGGTGTAATTCATTTGCCGCCAGGCGGCGGTTACTTTTTCTTTTTTCTCTTCCTCTTCTTTTTTATCCAGGCTTTTCACATAATCGATCCAGTACGACAGCCCGTTGTCGTTGGTGCCTTCCGGCTTGGGCAGGCTCAGGGCAATGGCTTCGCTTAGGTCGCCCACCACATGGTAGGATTCTTCGAATAGCCACAGCGGGATATTGGCCATTTCTGCTGCCCAGTGCCGCAGCAGGGTCGTATTGACCGTGCGCTTGGGGCGGCGGTGCGACAGGATGGCTACCGTCCACAGCCGGTCGGCGTCGTCCACCGCTGTGAAGTAGCGGGCGAGTTCTTCCACTTTGGTGTTGATCTTGGTGGTTTGGTCCAGTCGGGTGAACAGTTCGGCGAATTGCTTCATGCGGGATGAGTAATGTATCGGATATCATTGATTAAATATGCTGGATGCTAGTTTGTTCAACCCTTTGCTGTGGAACTTGATCTGTTTTGCTTTTGGAGTAGCTGGCCATACCATCAATAAATTTGAAAA
>JAAAOU010000423.1 GCA_009908745.1 Bacteroidota bacterium | reverse complement strand
TTTGTTAAGTAATGGCACACCCAAGTTCCAGCGCGGACAGGTGCGCGTATTTCGCGGTGTTGAGCATATCGGCGGCCGGGACTTTGACCCGGTAGCGCTTTTCTAAAAATTGCTTGGAGACATAACTGCCGATGAAGCCGGCGCCACCGATGATACCTACGGTTTGCGTGATGTTGTGTTTTGGTGTAAGTTGCCGGGCACCACATTGGCACCCGGCAACTATGATGTTAAACTTTACTTCCCTGCTGCCTTCAAAGCTGCCCGCGCCTTCTCCGCCCGTTCCTTCGAGTCTTCCATGCCCAACTCAACCGCCCGGTCGTAGTGCTCTGCCGACTTGGCATAGTCCTTGGCGACCATGTAATACTCGCCCATGCTGTCGTAGGCATTGGCTTCGTCGGGGGCCAGTTCGAGGTACTTTTCGAAGGCGGCTTTGGCCTTGCCCATCTCTCCGAGGGCCATGTAGCCATAGCCAAGATGTTGTAGCCGCCTCCGTGTTGGGGGCGCAGCTCCACCAAGCGCAACGAGTACTGTACCACAGCCTGGGGGTCTTTGCTGATCAAACCAGCCGAGGTAGCGGCCAGTTCGTGCGCTTGCGCCGTGTTGGGGTAGGCCGCAGTCAGCGAGGCCATGAAAGGGGCGGGATCGGCTTTGGGATCCGCTTCCAGGGCTTGCAGGGCTTGGCGCACAATCTGCTCGCCTTGGTTGAAGCCCGCCGGGTCAATGGCCAAAGCCGACTCGATGAGGACCGCGGCTTCTTCGTACTGCCCAAAAGACGTTGCGCCCACGGCGAGATAAGCATGAGCCATGAAGAAGTTGGGATCCGTTTTTACAGCGGCGTTCAGCCTTTCGAAAAAGACGGGTATGTTGGCGTCCTCAGCTGCTCTTAATGCCTTCACGTACTCGGCTTTCGCCGTTTCCGATGGGGTGGATACGGGCAGGAGTAGTTCCTGCGCGTTGAGGGCCATTATGTTGCCCAAGAAAAGGGCGATAAAAAAGAATGTGGTTTTCACGGTAATGAATTTTAGTTGATGATGAATGATCGACTGTTTATTTTGTAAGCTCCGAAAAGGTTACCCGGTGCTTTGATAAAATGCAACTTCCCCTTCGCTAAGTGGGAAAGGGCCTTAATATTCACGAGTAATGGCCAAAGTGTTATCTTTGGTAATCACTGGAATAAAGATAGTGGCATGCATACTTTTAAAAAGGCTAACTTTCCGAACACCCACTTTGCTTTTCCAAAGGCGGGCAGCCGTTTTCCAAACCTGATTGATTGCCCTATGAGCATCCTGAAAACTTATTTTTGTCTACTACTCTGCAACCTCCCGTTGGCGTGGGCAGTTGCGCAAAACGGGTTGTTGGATAGTTTGGAGCAAGCATACAGCGCCACTATCGAGCCAGAACAGCGTCTGGAACTGCTTGCGCAAATGACCGACATCGCGTTTACCAAGGACCTTCAGCTGGCGCTGGTCTATGCAAAACGCGGGGTGGTGCTGGCAACGGAAAGCAGCCGTGAAGACTGGCAGCCCCGGTTTTACGAAATGCAGGGCCGGATGCACGCTAACCTCGGTCAACTGGACTCTGCCAGCCTGTTGTTCCGCCAGGCAGTATCAGGTTACGAAGCTCTGGGCGACAAAAAGGGTTTAGCGACTACCTATTTCAAAATAGCCTGGGTGCATAATGCGAGAAAGGAAAACGAGCAAGGGCTGGCCCGCAACCTGGAGGCTTTGCGCCTGATGGAAGAAATCGGCGATAAGGAAGGAATAGCCGGCGCACTGAGCAGGATAGCCTGGGCCCTCTACGGGCAGGAAAAGCCTAAAGAAGCGCTGGAATATGCACAAAGGGCCACGGCGGTCTGCCGGGAGCACGGCTACACCCAGGAGCTGCCCTACGCTCTGCTCGTCGCCGGGTACGCAGCGCTTGGGCTGGGCAGCTACGAGGAGGCGCTGGGTTACTTCAGTGAGGCGCTCGACCTCGTGCAGTCGCAAAATGTGGGGGGAGCCGCCATTGCCGATATGGCAAATGCCCGGGGCAACGCCTACAAAAAGCTGGGCCGTTATGAACGCGCATTGGCCGATTTTCAGACTTGTCTGGAAAGTGCCGAAAGGGCTAACTACTACAGTGGCATCAGTGCGGCGCTCGGTAATCTCGGCGAAGTTAATATGCGGCTGGAGGATTATGCCGCTGCCCTGCCTTACCAGCTACGGACCATCGAAATGCAGGAGGCCAAAGGCGACCTGGCTAACCTGACGGAGAACTACGGCCACGCCAGCACCATTTACGAGCGTCTTGGCGACTACCCTTCAGCGCTGCGTTACGAGCGCAAAGCCCGCCTTATGCGCGACAGCACCGCCTCCATACAGAGCGATGCGGCTATGTCGCAACTCCGGACGGAGTACGAAGCAGAGCAAAAGGAAGCCCTTATTGAGCTGCAGGCCGAAACGATTGGCCAGCAGCGGATCGTGCAGGGGCTTTCCATTGGGCTGGCGGCATTGCTCGGGCTTTTCGCCTTCTTCTTCTACCGGAATGCCCAGTCCCGGAAAAAGGCGAACCAGTTGCTAGCGGCCCAGAACGCCCGGATTGAGCTATTGCTTAAGGAAATTCACCACCGGGTCAAAAACAACCTTGAGGTGGTGTCGAGCCTGTTGGCGCTGCAATCGGCCCAAATTGATGACCCTAACATTCATGAAGCTATGCTGGCCGGGCAAAACCGGGTGCAGTCGATTAGCATCGTTCACCAAAAGCTCTATCAGGGCGAGAATTTAGCGGCCGTGGATATGAAGGACTACTTCCTCAACCTTAGCGAAAACGTGCTGGACACCTTCGACGCCGACGACCGGGTGACGATTGAGTGCGCTATGAATGAGCTGGAACTCGACATCGATACTGCCGTGCCCCTTGGCCTGATTGTCAACGAGCTGCTGACCAATGCCCTCAAATACGCCTTCCCCGGGAAACGGCAGGGCAAGGTCGCCATACAATTGGACCGAAAAAATGACCGCCAGTTGTCACTGAGGGTAGCAGATGACGGAATTGGAGATTCCGGGGTAACGAAGGGCACTGGGTTTGGGGCACAGCTGCTGCAACTCCTCACTCAACAGCTCAACGGTACGATGCGGCGGGAAACGAGTGAGGGGACTGTTGTCTATATTGACTTCGAACTAAAACAGACCGGGTAAAGGAGCTCCCGGGGGCACTATGGAGCGTAAAGTGAAAATTCTAATCGTCGAAGATGAAATGCTGATTGGGGCTAAAATCGCTCTCTTTCTCGCGGAGTTGGGCTATGAGGTAACGGGGCTGTTGCCCAAAGCTGAGGAGGCCCTGCCACATGTGCTCGAAAATATGCCCGATATGGCACTGCTCGATGTGCGCTTAAAGGGGGAGATGGATGGTATTGCGCTGGCGGAGGCCTTGCATAGCGCCCACAATTTGCCGGTTATTTTTCTGACGGCTAATACAGATGATGATACTTTCAGCCGGGCGAAAAGGGCCAGGCCGTTCGCCTTCCTGCAGAAGCCCTTTCGGAAAACAGAACTGAAGCGGGCACTGGAACTGGCCGTGAGCCGC
Organism: Bacteroidota bacterium; assembly: GCA_009908745.1. Classification (GTDB taxonomy): domain Bacteria; phylum Bacteroidota; class Bacteroidia; order Chitinophagales; family Saprospiraceae; genus Phaeodactylibacter. Next base: position 11,202 of record JAAAOU010000423.1, on the reverse strand, counting down.
ATGGAGCTGGCTGCATTGCCGGAAGGCGCAGTAGATCCTGCAGGGGGTGAAAAGGAAAAAAAGGACGCTTTTTTGCTGCGGGACCGCATCTTCCTGCGCTTCAAAGACCGTATGGTGAAGATACTGTACGATGATATCTTATACGTACAGGCCGACCGGAGTTACTGCCAGGTCGTGACGCCTCACCGGGAGTACCTGCTGACGATGGCTTTGAAAAACTTCGAAGCGCTGCTGCCTGCTGAGTGGTTCCAGCGTACGCACCGCTCCTACCTGGTCAATTTGCGCCATATTGAGGAGGTGGTAGAAAGCGAGCTGATTGTCGGTGACAAGCGACTGCCACTTGGGGGCAATTGGCGGGAGGCGCTTATGAAGCGGCTGGTGAATTAGGAGGTGAGTGCTTGTTTGGAGCAACCTTTACGTTGCAAATCAGTGCTTTATGAACCTTGGCGTCCGGTTTTTACGGTCATTTAACCCGCTAAACTCCCTTTAAAAACCGTTAGCCAGAACCATAAATCACTAATTTTCACGGGTAAATCACCTCCAAACAAGCACTGAGATATTGCAGCCCGAAGGGAGGTGCTGCTCCTTCTGTCAGACTTACTATTCCAGGGGCATTATCCTGAACTTGAAATTTATATTTTGGTTTTTCATTTTTTAGTTTGTTTGAGTGCTTACTGCCCAGTAATTTCCGGCAAAATCATAGAACGAACCTCTTGTGTCTGGGTCTCCTTGCTTATTGATTGGTTTTTCAATCATTTCACAACCATTGTCAATAGCTTTATCAAAGGTTTTGAAAACGTCAGGAACATAAATATGAAGCATGGTCTTGTTTGCTTCATAATCTTCTGTGCTGTCGCTAATCATAATCACAGTGTCATCTAATTGCAGTTCGATATGAGCTATTTTTCCGTTTTCGTGGTCAAATCGCCTTAAGGTTTTTGCGTCAAAAATGGTGGTCAACAAGTCCACTAACTTTTGAGCGTTATCAACGATTAGATAAGGCGAAAGTGAATTGTAATTTTCAGGTTTGTAATTTTTCATTTGTTGTCTTTTTATTACTAGATTTTCCCCAGGTCCGCAACGTATAGCACATGCGCCCGTGCCGACCACAGGGAGGCATGGACACGAACCGCACCCGCCTGCCAAAGCCTTGTGCGGTGGGCAGGGAGGGCTCTGGAACAACGGGCGAGGTCTTTGCCGATTCGGTAGGTTTAATCTCAACCGTTATTCCTGGCCACTCGATTGCAGGCAGGCTTTCTTATAGTTCATCAATTTGATTTTCACTCAATCCTGTCAATTCTGATATCTCAGACATCGACATTCCTTTTGCTTTCATTCTTTTAGCTACTTCTTTTATACCTTCCTCTCTTGATGTATCTACTACATTTTTTAAATCTCTGTAATGTTTTAAACTCTCTTCATAGGCTTCTCTTTCTTCGGGTGTAAATTTAGCTATTTCAGCAGCCTCAAATAAACGCTCGAATATTTTATCTTGTAACTTTTTGGGGCGGTCTTGTAAATCTGATAAATGCTTGAATACATATAACCATTTGTCAAAATGACTCTCTAATTCTTCTTCACTCTTTTTAAATTTAGGCAATTCTATATAAATGAATTTCAGTTTGTCATAAAACACTTCACATTTTTGGTTTTTTAACTCGACAACATGAAGCAATTCAATATCTGATCTATGATCGTCAAAAACAAAGTCTAAAATCCCTACAGTATATACCGGCTCTAGTCTATAATTCCACTCTCCTTTTTTTGCTTGTTCTTGGATCGGAAATGATGAATAATAAATACTTCTGTCTTTAAAGTAATTTTGTTTCGCTTTTTGAATTTCCACTATAAATCGCTCTCCTGACTCCCCTACACAATAGAGGTCAAATACAGCTTTTCGGTCCAATTCATTTAATCCCATTTGTTCATTCCTGGAATAGGACAAATCCTTAATCTTATGTCTTTGGGGAAGAATCTGATTCAAGAAATCTATCAATAAGACTTTGTTAGGTTCAGTACCAAATAGCTTCTTGAACCCAAAATCAGTTAAAGGATTTATATACTTGTCTTCTAAAGCACTCATTATCATTTATTTAAAAACATATCTAACTATGGTTTTCAAATATAGCCAATTTTGAGTTTTATGTCTACAGTTTTTTGTTGTTTTACTGGCTTGCCTGCAACGGGCCCGGCTACGTGCCGTGCCGGATTCTAAATTTACTATTTTCGTTTCATTTCATAAATGCTAGCGCAGCGGGTTTCCAATCTCCATTTTTCTCTCGAAGGTTTTTACCGCAAGGCATGTAGCCATTGTTGTAGCCAGCCGTTTTCAATTAAATTTCTATATTATCAGGATTTCTATTAGAATGGATTACCGCATGAATATTAACTACTCCACCAATAAAATCATAGATTATGATGTGCTTTTTAAATTTACAGCATCTGAATCCTAATTCTCTTAATCTACTATTACGACATGGTGCACAAGATTCTGGATGTTTTTCAAGTTTTTCGGTATATTCGACTAAGTTATTCATGTATTTATCTGCCGATAACTCTCCACTTTGCTCTAAAATGTAATCATGAATCTCTGCTAACATTTCCAAAGCTGAAAATGTCCAATTGACTACTGTTTTCTCGTCCAACTTTCAACTTGTTTTTTTACATCCTCCGAAGTTAATACGTTTCCTTGTTTTGCTTCTTGCCGTGAATATTCCAGTACTGAGATCAAATCCTCAATAGAAATTGGGGTCCCCTCTCTTGCCAATTCGCCCACTGAACCAAATGAATCAATAATTCCAAGATTCTTCAAGGATTTTATGATCTGATGGAAATCCTTTAAATTTGAAGGCTTTACATTTATATAATATGTCTTGCTCATACCTTTGCTTTAATTGAGTCTTGCTTGATCCAATATCCAACTTTATTCTGAAATCTACAAGTTTACTAATTTTTCTTCTCCTGCCTGAAGTCTCAGCAACCATCATTGTTTTATAGTGTGTTTTGCTTTTAATCGACAGTTTTGATTGCGATTTTTTTAAAAAAACAGCCCAATGTACGCTTATTATATCTAATATCTGGCTATATTTTAGACTTAAAACAGACTTTGATAGGGTTAAACACAGCTAAATGCTCTCTTAAATCAACCAAAACTCAGAATCGTGATTTTCTTTATTTGTCGGTTGGCTACAACTCAGTAATACACCCCCTACCACCCCAATAGTAAACGAATACAACCCCTTACAATCTCCTATCTATCCATAACCATTCCAATCCTCATTGTAAGCACCCAAGCGCATCCTTGCCCAACAATGTATGTCTTTCCAACCAAAAAGTTGCCGATCCGCAAGAAAAAAGCCCGAAATCCTTATTGCTCTTCTACCCTGCAAGCGTATTGGAGCGTTATTCCGCAGGGCCGTAGTGCTCCCAGCCCCGGCCTATCCGACGAAAGAGCCTCTTGGCTCGGTGCATTTTCAGTCCGTAAGATGAAGCGGCCTTCCCGCTTGTTGGGGGTTGCTGCTGGTGGGGACGTACAATTTCGTTGCATTCATTCAAACACAATCCCATCAATATAAATCGTATGGCTCATCCCGCCTCCGCCCACAAAGAGGACAAAGCCGGAGCGGATACAGCTCAAGTCGAGCTTTTTGGTTTTGATGGTGTATTGTTCCCATTGGTCGGTCAGGGAAAATTCAACGCGTTTGATATCAGAATCCGGGAAAGGGCGGTCGTCTTCAATCAGCCCGACCCCGGCTTTTATTTTTACATTATCGTAACCCGCTTTCGCCCAGAAGCTGAGTGTTTTGGCCCCGCTGATATCGTAGCCCCCTAGTATGTCTCCCCAATCGTTGGCCGGGTCGACAAACCCCAGGCCGTACCATTCCTTTTTTCCTTTGAAGGCAATTTTGATGGCGGTCTCGCCGGATTTTACGGTTTCGGTATGGCCCAGGTCTACCTCGACCGTCTCGTAGTTGCCCATGTAGGCGGACAGGACGTAGGGCAGGTCGTCGTAAACGTAAAAGGGCAATTCGGCTTTAGGCACCAGGAATTTCCGTTTGGCGGCCGCTTGGTCGACCACGGAGATAGAGGTTGTGGCTATGCCGACATTATGGAAAGCGTCACTGGCCATGGCGTAGACCTTGATGCCGCCGTGCACTTCCGGCAGCTGAATCTCCAGGCCGTCCGTAAGATCGCCGCGGGCATTCAGCGGGACCAATTGGTCGCGTCTTTTCCGGCTGCCCGTCCGCTGATTGTAGTAAAAGCGGACTTCCAGTGCTTCTCCCTCCTTGTCTTCGACGTCGAGCTTTACCGGCACCCAGGCCCCGCTTTTGATCTTGTTACCTGCTAACTGGAATAACTTGATATCAGGCACATAGTTGTCGGGTTTTTTACCCGTGTAAGCGGCTCGGATTGCCCAGTAGGCCGGGCGGGTCATCCCTTTGAAATGGGTCAACAACCAGGGGGCCACGTGACTATCGCCGGTCGCATAATGGAAGACATACACCCCCAGGCAATTCGGTTGGGGCTTTATCCATTCGCGGTAGCCCTTGACGATGGCGTCGTATTTCTCTTGGTCGGTCGGCTCTGGTTTCACGCCGTTTTCGTCTGCTTCGATGTCCCACTCGCCTCTGACCCCAAACTCGGTGATGACGTAGGGCTTCTCTACCCCCTTTTCTGCCAGGGCCTCGGGCAAAAAACCAGCGCCGGCGCCGTAGGTGTTGATCCCGTAAATATCGATGGACGGCACGTATTTTTGCCACCAGTCTACGCCTAACACCCAGGCTTCCACGGAGGTGATCGGATGCTTGGTGTCTATCGTTTGGATTTGAGCGCAGATGCGTTCCAGCATTTTGGAGTAGGCCGTTTTCTCTTCGTCGGTAGCGATGTTGAGGTAGACTTCATTGCCAATACCCCAGGTGAGTATGGCGGGGTGGTCCTTGTACCGTTTTACGATGTCAAGCGCGTTGTTGTACATGGCTTCCTTACCCTCGGTATCCTGGACATAATCAAAGCTGTCGTCGGCTTCCATACCGGGCCGGCCATGCCTCATCCATATCCCTAGCATCACTTTCATCCCATGCGCATGGGCGGCATCCAGCAGTTGCGGGGTGTGCTCGCCGGTGCCCCAGGTCCTGATGGTGTTGACCCCCAGGTATTGGAGTTCCCGGAAGTATTGGGCGTAGTTGGCTACGTCTTCATCAAAGCCAAAAGTGGCGCCCTTTACCTCAAATGGCTTTGTATCCACGACAAAAGTCCACTTGCCATCGATGTTCTCCACCGTTGTTTGGGCTTCAATTTGTACAACGAGCAGGGGGATCAGGAGAAAGAAGGGGAGGAGTCTTGATGCGATAGGGTTCATAGTGTTTTGATTGTGGTGAACGGGCCGGTTCGGGCGTCGTGTGGGATCAGAATAAAGATATACTTTTTCCGTGAGAATGTGTTGGTTTTGGTGGCTGGCTGGCATATCAACCCGACGCAATGATTGCTGTCGAAACCGTGATAACGATCATCCATGCGAGGTAGTAATTGTAGACGTACAGGCCACAGAGCAACAGTATATTATTGTCCATGTAGGCTTCAATTTGCCCATCTGAGGTACGAGCGTTTATAAGTGATCAATTGCTGTTGGTCACATTCTCTGCATGTTTTTTTAGAGCGGTTGACGGACAGGCAACGGAACATACACTAACCGCCTTTGCTGTAAGCATCAATCAATGCGCCGACCAAAAAAAGGAGAAACGAACCCGTCAACGTTCCAAAAAGGTAAGCAAGCACCCCCCTGAAATAGCTCCAAATGCTCTTTTGGTTAAAGAAGTTCCCGATGGCCCAAGCTGAATACAACAGGGTAACATAATAAGCCAGGTTGCTATCGCCATAGCTAGTGGCACTTTCCACCACGCCAAAGAAGGTGAAAATCAAGTTTCCAATACCGATAATGAAAAACACTATAGTCTGACAACCCGAAATTTGTGAATTCTGACTTGCTCTTTTTCCGCCTTGCCAGCCGAAAAAATAGCGGCGTCATATTTTCACAAATCCTGAGTTGTCAGACTATAAAACGAATATCTCGTAGATATTGAAGCTCGATTTTATGAAAAACAACCTTATCCAAAGCCCGATGAAAAAGCCCAACAGAACATTGAATAGGCCAAAATTATTGCCGACCCATTCAAATGTTTTCCTAACCCCGTCACTTTCAATATCCTGCGGTGCCGCGCCGGTACTGAAACCAAGGGCTTTTTGAAAAATAATAAAGACCAATGAGCTGAAAATTACAAAAATAATGGGCTTTACCAGCCGCTTTCTGTCAAATAGGAGGAATTCGCGGACCGTACTGCCCGGCCTCAGAAGCAATTCCTTGATGGTGAATAGAATACCCTTGTCAAAGTTTAAGACGCTGCTGATTTCACTCCAGATATACTTACCGTCGATTCTTGGTAAGGGTTCGCGGTTTTCGTACGCTCCGGCTTCTTTATCATTCGTAGGTTTATTCATGTTTCTGTCTTTCCGTGAATTATGTCTATCATCAATGATACATCCGACATTCAGGTACTATCTTTATTAAGCAGGAAGCAGGCCAGGTAGGCGTCTGCTCTATTACCCGTCGGGGCTTTCGTAGGATGTAGCCGCCAGTTTTTCCCGGTATTGCTGCTGCAGCGCATTGGCAAAAGCGGCTTTGTCACTGCGCAATGCTTCCATGTTTTCTCCATCCATTATGGTCGGGTGGAGGTCCCGAAGATGGCCATCGCTCCAGTTGGCGAGCTCCACGAGCACGGGCGTCAGGGCCAGGCCCTTCTCTGTCAGCAGATAGAGGTTGGTCTTTTTGTTGTTTGGCCGTTTGGTCTTAATAATGATACCGACCTGCTCCAGTAGCTTGAGTTTGGCCGAGAGGATATTGGTGGCTATAGCTTCTTCACTTTCCGTAAAATCCACCATCAAAAACTTCAACAATGAGCAAGAAAGCAACGGTAGGCACTTTTTTAGGTGCGGTTCTTCAAAATGACACCGCAACCATGCGGGAGTTGGCTAATGCCGACTACATTCAGCACAACCCCTTTATCCCCACCGGTTTGGAGCCGTTTATCCAAATGTTGCCCGTGCTTCAGGAACACGGGACTACCGCCGAAAATATCCGGATGTTCCAGGATGGCAATTATGTGTTCATGCACAATATATGGAGGAACGCCAAGCCCTTTGGGGCGGAGGAGATGGTCTCCTTCGATATCATCCGCCTGGACGACAACGGCAAAGTAGCGGAACATTGGGATGCTATGACCCCGCTGGTCGCGGAAACGGCAAGCGGAAGGACGCAGACGGATGGCCCCACGGAGGCTACGGACCTCGATAAGACCGAAGCGAACAAGGCATTGGCAAAGGCTATGGTGGAAGATATTTTGATGGGCAAAAACCCGAACAAAATCACCGAGTACATCAGTGCGGAACAGTACGACCAACACAACCCGGGCATCAAAGACGGCTTGGCGGGCATCGTGGAAGCCGTTGAATACCTCACGGCTCAGGACAATATGTTCAAATACACCAAAATCCACAAAGTACTGGGCGAAGGCAACTTCGTGCTCACGGTGAGTGAGGGAGAGTGGAACGGGACTACCAATGTCTTTTACGATTTACTGCGCTTTGAAAACGGGAAAGCCGTGGAGCACTGGGATGTGATTCAGCCTATCCCGACCGAGGGCTTGGCGAACGAGAATGGGATGTTTGGGTTCGAATAATAATTAAGCACTCCATCTGCCCGCTTTGTGGCCGTGAAAACCGGGCACCGTGGGCAGGCTTCCTCTGATTGCACCCACAGGGCTTATGCTTGCTTTGTGGGTGCTTTGTTGGGTAGGGTGCTTGTCATTGCCCCCTGCTATTGATTCTTCACAAACTCCTCCGTCGAACATGCAATTTCGGCAGCCGCCACCCGCTCTTACGTGTTCCGCGACATGCTCCAAACGTGCTCCAATCACATTCAAATTTTGGTGCATTTGCCCTAAAGCTTGGCTCCCGGTACATGCCCACCTACCAAATTTTCCCTATCTTTCCCGGCAAAACACCATCGGGTATGAAAAAGGCATTTCTTCTCTCTGCTTTGGCGCTGTTGCTGTGCAGCCACGACATGTACCTCAAACTGTCCACCTACTTTTTGCCGCCGGATACGGAGGTGGAGCTGCAGCTCTTCAACGGCACTTTCCAACAGAGCGACAACGTGATCGACCGCAGCCGCATGCAGGATGTTAGCTTAGTAGGGCGGGGGGAGCGCCTGCATCCCGACACGGCGCAGTGGAGCGAGGAGGAGGGCGCCACCTTACTGTCATTCCGTACCGGGGCAGCGGGTACTTGGTTAGCGGGTGTTTCTACCCGGCCGCGCCGCATTGAGCTGGCTGCGGAGGATTTCAACGATTACCTGGAGCACGACGGGGTGCTGGATATGCTGAAGGCACGCCGGGACAAAGGCGTTCTGGACCAGGATGCAGTCGAAAAGTACGCCAAGCATGTCAAGGCTATTTTTCAGGTAGGGGAGGAACGCACGGACGACTGGCAGGCGGAATTGGGCTATCCCATTGAGTTTATACCGCTGCAAAACCCGTACGGACTGCGGGAAGGGGAGGCGCTAAAGGTAAAGCTGCTTTGGCAGGGGGAGCCGCTGGCCGGGCAGCTGGTGTACGCGAATTCGGTAGCCGCTACCCACACCCACGAACACACGCAGGCCGACGGCACCACCCATAGCCATACGCATGAGCACACGCACGCTGATGGCAGCACGCACAGCCACGCCCATGAGCACGCTACGGAGGACAGCAGTAGGCATACCCATAGCCACGATGCGGTACCAGCAGACAGCAGCGTGCATCAGCATGAGGCCACCTCCTTCCGCACAGACGAGCGGGGCGTATTCACCTTGCCGGCCCTTAGCGCAGGGATTTGGTATCTGCGCACCATCTACCTGGTGGAATCAGGGGCGCCTGGCCTGACCCACGAGTCCAACTGGGCCACGCTGACCTTTGAAATCCCCCACACGCACGAGCCCGCAGCGGATGCAGAATCGGCACTTGGCAGCGAGTCGTCCTATGTGCTTTGGGCGGGCCTGCTGCTGCTGATTGTCGGGTTGGGGGTATATGAGTACTTCCGGCGGCGGGCGTCTTGAATTATACATTTTACCTGACAAGGCTGCAAGCTTCATCGCCTAGGATAACAGTGAACAGGCACTTAGAGATGCTATGTTGGCATCCAAACAGGCGCTTAGAAAAAACTGCCCATCAAAATCAACAAAAAGTTTGGTCGAGCATTCTCCGTATCTAGAGAGCCAGTCACCACCATTTTCTATTATCCAGTTCATCAAAAGCAACCCTACCTATGGCTTGGTTAAAGCACACTTACGCAACACAACTTCCCTCCAGCCTCTACTCGGTGCAAGCTCCATGGCCTGTGAGCGACCCTCAGATGGCCTTGTACAATGAGGCTTTAGCCCATGAGTTGGGCATAGCCGAGCACCTCAAGGACACAGAAAAAGCATTGGCTTACCTTTCGGGAAATGAAACCGTACCGGGCAGTCAAGCCATTTCCCAAGCTTACGCCGGGCATCAGTTTGGCCACTTTACCCGCCTCGGAGACGGCCGGGCGGTGCTGTTGGGGGAGGTGGAAACCCCTCAGGGGCTGTACGACCTGCAGCTCAAAGGCGCTGGGCTGACTCCTTATTCCAGGAGGGGCGATGGGCGGGCTACTTTCTACTCCATGTTGCGGGAACACTTGATTAGCGAAGCTATGCATGCTCTGCACGTTCCCACCTCGAGGAGCCTGGCGGTGGTCAAAACGGGCGACCGGGTTTACCGCGAGCGGATACACGAAGGTGCGGTCTTGACCCGGGTAGCCGCCAGCCACATCCGTGTAGGCACTTTTGAGTATGCGCGCTTCCTTGGAAAAGACGGAGACCTGAAGGATTTGCTGGACTATACCATTCAGCGGCATTACCCGGAGTACTCGGGCCACCCTAATCCGGCCTTGGCCCTGCTGAAAGCCGTCATGCACAAACAGAATGACCTGATCGTCAACTGGCTGCGGGTGGGCTTTATCCACGGTGTCATGAATACCGACAATATGTCCATTCCTGGCGAGACCATCGACTACGGGCCCTGCGCATTTATGAATGCCTACCATCCTAGGACGGTATTTAGCTCTATCGATACGCAAGGCCGGTACGCTTTTGCCAAGCAACCCAGCATCGCTTACTGGAACTTGGGCGTGTTTGCCAATGCCCTCCTCCCTTTGATCGATGAGGATGAAGAGGCGGCAGCTGCAAAAGCTAAGGCCGTGTTGGACGAGTTTCCCGAGCTCTTCTCCAAGGCTTACTTTGAGATGATGGGCCATAAGCTGGGTATCGTGCACCAAACCGAAGCAGACCGGGAGCTGGTGGAAACGGTTATGGACCTGCTTGCCAAGAAAAAGGTGGACTACACCAACTTCTTCACCGCCCTGAGGCGGGATGGAGCGTTGATAAACGAGCTGAGGCAGGAAGAGGCTTTCGAGGCCTGGTACTCAACATGGGAAAAGGCAAGATCAAGGGGCGGCGCCTCGCTATCCGAAAGCGAAGCTCTGATGGCGCAAAACAACCCCGTAGTCATCCCACGCAACCATAGGGTAGAAGAGGTACTGGCCGCCGCCGTGGAGGGAGACCTGCGCCCTTTCCATGCCTTTATGGACAAACTGGCTGCGCCCTACGATGACGGCTTGCCGCTACAGGCAGTGCCGGCTGGTTTTGATGATAGGTATCAGACTTTTTGTGGGACGTAGGGTTTGTTAGAGCGTATTCGAAAATGTGTTGTGTCGCACGCAAAGGCGCAGAGAACGCAGTGCTTGACGCTCAATAGCTTAGCCGCAGTAGTATTTCAGTAGACACCGTTTTTTGAATGGTATCGTCTGTTTGGGGGCTACGCTTCTGAGCAGGAATGTTCAACCTGGCCTCTTTTGCCAGAAAACTCCACTATAGCGGATGGGCCACCCCTGCACTCACCGCAAACCGAATCACCTCATCCTCAATCGTATGCATGGGGCACCGCTCCCCGTTGTTATAGACTAGCGATTGGGAGCAGTTGCCATTTGTCCCATGCTGTTGCAGCAATAAATGGGTGACCTAAAAGTGTGACTCCGCTGGAGTCAATCCCAAGATTTAGGCTTAATGTTTACTGATGTGCGACCCCAGCA
>JAAAOU010000212.1 GCA_009908745.1 Bacteroidota bacterium | reverse complement strand
CAGCGGCAGTTTCTCCTCATCCAGAAAACGGTAACGGGTCTGAATAATGGCAGAACCAGCCGCCGCCTCGGTGCTGCCCCAAATAACGAGCTGCGCCCGGCAGTCATCACCCAATTCTGCCGCGTCGGTGCTCGTAGAGGGGTATAGATTGAGGTCCTCTGGGTCGATATTGTAGTACCGGATACCACAACGTATGCCGTACTGCTCCTTCATCTTCCCCAGCCGGTCGCCGATAGCCAGATGCGGCCGCAGGCTATTATCATTGAGCTCGCGGAAAGGGAACAGCAGTATACGGAAGGTTTCGTTGGCGGGAAACTCCGGGCAGGCGGTAGCCTGATCATTAACGGTTGCCCCCGGCGGCTCTTGACCATTCTGTAAAAACCACCAGGTAGCCCCACCTAGTACGATTAGCGCCAACAGTACGCCCAGAATAGCCCCCCAAGGCGCAGACTTTTGTTCTCCGCTCAATCGGCCGGGCTGCAGTTCGCCAGCTTCCAAATAATCGGCGAGCTGCAAAACGTTTTGGGTGACGCGGTTATAGGCTAGCTGTGTGCTCGACGCGTCGGTGACCCCTAGCATGGCATCGCGCTCCGCCCGCTTGTACTGCGCTAGCACATGGCGGGTCTTGCGCTCTAGATGGCGGTACCGCTTGTCTTGACCAAAGAAACGCAGCAGCAATTCTAGGGCCTCCTCTTGCTTGGCGTCGCTGGCCAGGTCTCGGGCTTGCTGTAGTACTTGGGATTTGTCCATGTAGTGTTCGTTGCTGTTCTCTTTCTTAACGATGCCTTACGGCAAATTATCAGTTAAGATACCGTTATTATTCGGCTTTGCCCAATGCTGTAGCCCGAAGCAGGGCCGCCTTGGCCCCCGCCATGATATCGTCGCGCACCAAGTTTTGCTCGTAGGAGGCGAGTGCCGCTTCGGTGGTGCCGCCTTTGGAGCAGACTTTCACGATCCACTCTTCGCAGGTGAAGTCGGTTTTGTTGAACAACTCTATGGCCCCGCGGAAGGTCTGGCTCACGAGCAGTTCGGCTTCCGACTGGTTGAAGCCCATATCTTGGGCTGCATCCATCATGGATTTCATGAAGAACCAGACGTAAGCTGGGCCACTGCCGCTGATGGCCGTGGCGGCGTCTATGGCTTCTTCCTTTTCCACATAAACCGTTTTGCCCGTGGTGTTGAGGAGGTTCTGCACCATGACCAATTCGATGCGGGTCACCGATTCCGAAGAGGTGAATGCCGTCATGCCCATGCCGATTTGCGCCGGCAAGTTGGGCATTGCCCGGATAATCTTCTCCGCCCCCAACCCCTTGGCAATGGTCTGCAGCTTCACGCCCGCCATGATGGAGAGAAAGACTTGCTGCGGGTCGATCAGGGGGCGAATGATATCGAAAAGCACCGGGGCATCCTGAGGTTTGACGGCCAGAATAACGAGGTCAGATTGCCGAATGCAGTCCTCCGGCCGGCCGTATACCGTGCCAATGTCACGCTGCATCAGCTCCTCCGCTTTCTGAGGCGACTTCTCCAGGATCATCATGTCCTCTTTGCTCGTGATGTGCGATCGCAGGAAGCTCTGGGCGTAGGTCAACCCCATGTTGCCACCGCCAATGATCAGTATTTTCATAAAAGATTGTTTTGTATGGCTTTGGGTAGTGGCTCAAGTTCTAAGTCTCTGATAATTAAGCTGCCGGAATTTTGTTCGCTGATGAAGCCTGGAAACGTAGGCGTAGCCGAAGCTACGGCGAGGCTTTCAGGTTACATCAGCGGGCAAAAGGCCAAGGCTTGGATTGTCAAGGATTTAGGACTTGAGCCAGTAGGGCGGCCATTTCTCAACTGTCCGCAAAACTACGGTTTGCACCGAAAAGTAAGAAAATTAATTTTCGATGTTGCAACTTTGATTTAAAACCTGCATATTTGCGCTGAACGATGTTTAAACTTCGTTGTTGAGCACATTAAAGAATGGTTCTTAGACCAATCTCGTGATCTACAGTCAAGTCAAAAAGGAAATCAACGCTTCCGTTGGTTGCTTTTGCTTCCCTTTTCGACTTGACCACGAAATTTGCCTAAGAACGTAAAGAATCAAAACACAATCAATACCATGAAAAAGTCTGCAATTTTCACCCTGATGTTAGCCGCTATGGCCATAGCCGGCATGAGCTTTACCAACCCGGTAGAAGACGAGCGGGACCGCCGCACCGTAAGTGTAGAGGAAAGCAATATCGTCTGGAACGGTTACAAAGTGACGGGCTCGCACACCGGAACGATTAAGCTGGAGTCCGGCGCACTCGAATTTGAGGGCGACCGCTTGGTAGGTGGCGAATTCACCATCGACATGACAAGCATCGCTGTGACCGACCTGAGCGGCGAATACCAGAAAAAGTTGGAAGGGCACCTGAAGTCTAAGGATTTCTTTGGCGTAGAAGACCATCCGACAGCTACTTTCAAGATCACCGAGGTGGTATCGCGCGGCACGCCGGGTGACTACAAGATCGTCGGTGACCTGACCATCAAGGACATCACCAACGAAATCAAGTTCTTGACCAACCTGAAGGAAGAAAGCGGCAAGACTAAAGCTACGGCGGAAGTAAAAGTAGACCGCTCAGAGTATAACGTGCGTTACGGCTCTGGCAGCTTCTTCGACAACTTGGGCGACAAGACGATTTACGACGAGTTTGACTTGGAGGTGATGCTGGTGGTGAACTAATCAGCCTTCAAGCGAGAAAAAAGGGAGGTATCCGGTAAAACGGGTACTTCCCTTTTTTTATGACAATGGCCTGCCAATGGGTTGGCCCGGCCGAGCTTCTATAGTTTTCTTTATCGGATCCGGTAAGCGACCCCTAAGTGGCCGAAACGATTGTAAGCAGTGCGCGCCTTGCTCTGGTAGATATTGGTAAGCCCGTGCTGCCACTGCGCAGATACAGCAAAATGCCGGTTGAGCCGGTAGCGCAGCCCTAGCTGCAGTGCCCAGTGCGCGGAACGGAGCGGGACAGCAGGTCCATCACTGACCAAGTTCCTTGGCAAGCGGCTAAGCAAGCCCTCTTCCTGATTGTCGATTGGTGTGGGCGTTTGTGGCTCCCCCGCCACCGACCATTCGGTAGCGCTTTGACTACGCAGCAAATATCCGTATTGCACTCCGCCTTCCACACTGAGGCGGGGGTGTACCTGATAGCCTATTTGCGGCAGCAGATACAGATAAGCCAGCTCACGGACTTGGACGCTAGACTGCAAAACAACGGGTGCCGCCCTGTCAGGCATTCGGGTGCTGCTGAATAAGAAAGACTGCTCGGCTACCGTGCGCGATTGCTGCAGTTGCTGATAACCGATACTGGCCCGAGCGTACCAAGCTGAGGCTGTGCCGATTGGAATTTGGGCAAACGCTGCAACCGTCCCCGACTGTAAAGCCTCAAACGTGGCGGTACCAAAGCCCGCTTCAATGCCGTAGGCAAAGCCTAGGGGCATGTCGGTTTGGCGTTCCGGAAGAGTCGGCAGAGGGGTAGGTTGGGAAAGCAGACCGGTTTCCCGCCGCGGCAGGGTGGCCAAAGCAGCTACAGTGGGCGGAGCGGCAGAAAAGGCTTTCGCTGGATCAGCGGCATTTTGCGCTGTCAAGGGCTGGGCCTCACTCGATTGCGGGGCCGGCTCAGCAAGCCCACGACGGGAAGGTGTTGCCGTAAGCGGGCGGTGATGTTCGGCCGCCGAAGGTTGTGGGGAGGATGCAGGCGGTACTGATGCCGCTTGAGCATCCATGCTACCGGGGTTGGAGGAGTCGGCAGCCTGCTCCGTGGCCTTATCCAGAGGTAGCAGGGGGATAGCGAATGCAGCTACGGTGGGCGGGCCACTATCGGCTGGTGGGCTAAGCAACTGATACCCCATAAAGCCAAGGCCAATGATGGCAAGCAGCCCTACTGCCCGACGGAGGTAAGCGGGCCATACGGCAGGCGCTACTCCTCCAGCCACTGGCATCTCTTGGTCGAGCAGCTGCTTCATTTGTTCCCAGCCTTGATCCTCCCATCTGGGGTCTGTCGGATTATCCTGCATGGTTGTAGTTGGTTCTGATTAATTGCTTCAATTTTTGCCGGGCGTTGGACAAGTGCCACTTGGACGTCCCTACGCTGATGCCGAGCTGGGCGCTGATCTCGGGGTGCGTGTAGCCTTCGACGGCGTACAAATAAAATACCTGTTGTGAGGCATCGGGCAACTGCTGCACCAGCTTCATGATGTCTTCCAGGTAGAGCTGGTCCAAAGCTTTATCCTGCACGGGAGCATCGCGTTCCTCCAAGTCCAAAAAGCGGACTTGCGGCTTGTTGTTTTCCCTACGGAAATAATCGGACAGGCTATGGAAGACCAGACGGCGTATCCACCCTTCCAGCGAACCGCTGAACGCAAAAGTGTGGAGCTTTTTGTAGGCCCGTAGAAAGCCGCGGTTGACAATTTCCATGGCTACTGCCTTGTCCTTAGTATAGCGCAGGCACATACGGATCATGCTGCTGAAGTACTTGCGGTACAGCATCTCTTGGTAGAACCGGTCGTTGTCCAAGCAACCTTCTACCAGTTCCTCATCCGTATATGTGGTGGCTTTCTTCGCCATATTCGTTATTAAAATGCCAAGCCAACCCGCAGGCTGATACGCTGCAAAGTAAATTCTTGGGTGAAGCGGTCGTTACTGAATGTAAAAGACTGTACGCTACTTCCCCGCTGGTACTGAAAACCGGCATCCATAAGAAGCCTCACCCCTTCTTCAAGCGGGCGGCTCATCCCGAGGCTTGCCCGCCAGCACCAACCGCCTTCTGCCTCCGATATGCCATCCCAGCTGTTGCGGAACGCAAAGCCGTAGCCGAATCCCGCGCTGTAATACGGTATCCAGTTCAGCACCTCTCCCACATAGCCTTTAGCCTCTAGCGTCAACGGATAAAAGGTCTTCCCGGCATCCATTTCGTAGGTGCTGACACCAGCACTTGCCCCTACCAGCAGATGATCGTGCAGGCGGCGGAGCAAACTGTACTGCAGGGCTGGCCCAATCTTAAAGCTTGACTCGCTACTGCCGGGCAGCAGGCCGATCAGCAACTGTTGCTCCCATGCTGCGGCAGCCGTGTCAGGGCGTTCGGCCTCGGGCGGTACCTGCGCGTTTGCCGAAAGGCTCAGCAACAGAACCGCCGCGATAAAGCTGCCGATGATGTAGGGCTTCAACTTTGGCATTACTGCGCGTGGATTTCACCGACTAGCTTCGGATCGTCTGCTTGCTGAATATCAAACTGGTAGAAACCGTCCGAGCCAATGACTAGTGCTAGTTTGCGCTGTGGCAGCGTGATAATGTCGTAAGCTTGAAAACCGGGCATACGTGCTATGAGTTGCTCCCCAACGGTAGTATTATTGGTAGCGTCAAAGACCTTTACGCCCTGCGTGTTTTCGCAGATGAACAAGGCCTGCTCAAACTTGGACAAGCCATGGGGATTGTGCATGGGGAACGTCTTGATGAGTTTGGGGTCCGTCAGGTTGGAGACATCCACTACGTCAAGCTGGTTGGTAAAAGTCTCACAGGGCTGCCCGCTGCGCAAAGTCACGTAGGCCACATCGCCGTCCACATAGACGGGGTCGCAGGCCGTAGCGTGGCGGAAGGTCGACAAAAACTCGGGCTGCGTCGGCTGGCTGTTGTCGTAAATATGCATGCCGTTGTTCGCGCCGATAAACAGCTTGTCCTCGAGCGGGAAAATCGTCTCTATCCCCCAGCCCAAGTGGACCACATTGGCGCGCTCGGGGGCGGCCGGCGTAGAAAGGTCAAAAACGTGCAGACGGCTATCGTCCACCACATACAAATGTTCCATCGCCATGGTGAAACGGGCCATAGAGCCGCCCACGCCTACATCGCCTGACGCTTTGGCGCCGCCACTGCCCTCCGCTGCAGCAATCGCGATATCGTTGTTAGCCTGATCTACGAACATCATTTCGTTACGCCAAAACATCGACTGGCCGGTATACTCATCGCAGGGCACCTGCTCGGTGATGTCCGTCGGCTTGTACTCCACGAGTATGCCCATACTCTGATGCGTGCCGTAGTTGGGGAATACGTCCTCCGTGCGGCCGGCGTACACAGGCGCGTCAGGGCGGCTGATATCGATAGCAACCAAGTCGATATGGTTGTCGGCGTAGAGCATGTTGCCCCGCACGGCCATATTCTCGTTGCCCGGGATATTCAGGAAGCGTACCGGCCTAGGATTAGCCGGGTCGCTATTGTCGTAGATGTGGATGCCCTCATCGATTTCGTTGATGAAGAGGTAATCGCCGTAGACATAGATTTTTCCGGGGTTCTCGAGTGCACGGGTAGGCTCTGTTTCTATGGGTTGCCGCAGTTCTTCGGGCACGACGTATACCGGTTCGTAGGCTATATATTCGTGGGTAGCCTGGCACTGGTCTTCCACACAAGAGGAGAGCGAAAGCGCACAGCAGACCATGAAGGCGATGAGGTAGAGTGGAGTCAGCTTCATTTTCATAACTTCTTGTTTTTTGTCAAGATAAGGAAATTTACAATTAGAGACGGTAGCGGGGAGCAAGAGGGTTGGGTGATTTGGCTATATTTGTCGAAAAAGAGGCATGAAACGCGTTTTTACCACTGCTCTACTCCTGGTTACGGCGCTTTTGGCTTGGGGGCAGCTTACGTTGCAGGTCAATAGCGTACCCGCTAACACCCCATCAGACGCCACCCTTTTCGTAGCGGGCAATTTCAACGGCTGGTCAGAAGGCGACCCGGCTTACGCGCTCACACAACAGGAGGCGGAAGCCCCCTACACCATCACCATTGAGCCGGCAGCGGGCGAGCTCGAATTCAAGTTTACGCGGGGCAGTTGGCAGACGGTGGAGGGGAATGCTTCCGGAGGGTTCCGGCCCAACCGCACTTTCTCCTACGACGGTACAGCCGTAACCCTGGAGCTGGACGTTCTGAGCTGGGAAGGCAGCGGCAACACTACTGCGGCTTCCAACGTGACGGTCCTTGCAGAGCACTTTGAGGTGCCACAACTGGGGCGCGACCGCCGGATATGGGTGTATTTGCCACCCGATTACGAAACGAGCGGCCAAAGCTACCCAGTGCTGTACATGCACGATGGCCAAAACCTGTTTGATGCGGCAACCTCCGCCTTCGGAGAATGGGAAGTGGACGAAACGCTCAACGCGCTGTTTGAAAACGGGGATGAAGGCGTGATTGTGGTGGGTATTGACAACGGCGGGGCGCACCGGCTGGACGAGTACTCGCCTTGGGTAAACCCCAATTACGGCGGCGGGGAAGGGGATGCCTACCTAGACTTCATCGTAGAGACCCTGAAACCCTACATCGACGAGCAGTTCCGGACCCGGCCGCAGGCGGACCACACGGGCATGATGGGGTCTTCTATGGGAGGACTCATCACCTTATACGCGGCGCTTCGGCATCCGGATGTCTTCGGCAAGGCCGGCGTATTTTCGGCATCATTCTGGTTTGCCGAGGAGATCTATGACTACGCGGCGGCGGCTTCGATAAGCCCAGGTACGAAGGTGTACATGATAGCCGGGGCGCTGGAAAGCGGCGGGCAGGTAGATCAGGTAGCGGATATGGAGGCGATGCGCAGCACTTTGCTCGGGGCGGGGATGGAAGCTACGCAACTGAAAACGCTGGCTCACATGGATGGGGAACACAGCGAATGGTACTGGCAGCGGGAATTTGGCCCGGCCTACGAGTGGTTGTTCGGAGGCTTGCCTACGGGCGTAAAAAAAGGCTTTCAGCCTACCTTCCTGGAAAGTTTTGAAATCTTTCCCAATCCTACAGACCGTGTGCTGCACCTGCGCTTTGGTGAAAACTGGCGCGGTTTGTCCGTAGCGATTGTCAATGCGGAAGGCAGGCGAATCAAGCCTTATCGGCAACTAAACCGCCCTGCTTTGGAAATCGGGGGCTTAGCGCCAGGATGGTACTTTGTCGAAGTGTACCGGGGTGCCAAGTTACTGGGGGTAAAACAAGTGTTACGCCAGTAACGGCAACTTACTTGTCCTCTTCTTCGGTATCGTACCCGCCGATGACTTCGTACAGGCCGTCTTCTACCCTTTTTTCAAACTCCTTGCGGGGCACGGGCATCTTACGGTTCAGGGAGGTCATTCGGATGGTAACCGTCTTGGAGGTTTCTTTCAGTACTTTGACTTTTATGCTTCTGTTATCTACCATGATGAAGATTTAGTGTTATGAAGAAAAATGATGTAGGAAGGGCGGGGCTTCTCCCCCACCCTTTTCTTTGTTGATCGTTTCGTTAGATATTGATGAGCGTGGCGTTGATGTCATGCTGCTTTATGATACGGTCCGCGAAAGCCCGGTGGCCATGCGGCGTAAACAAGAAGAACTTCCCTTCCTTCATGGAAGCCAGGCGGTCCAGCAACTTCCACTTGGTAATAACTTCTTGTTTATCGTCGGACTTCATAGCGATTTCGAAGTAGCACTTGTTGCCACGCATCACAGCCGTAATGTCCGGAGTGATAAACGTTTCCTCTCCGTTTTGCTCTTGCTTGAAAGAAGTAGGCGCCTCGAAATCGTCGATATTGGCTTTCACTTTGGAGTAGCCTTTTTTCTTGACCCATTCTACGGCTTTTTCGTAGTATTTTGTGTCTTTTTCAGTCGTTGCCATTGCCTGCCGTTTGTTGAAAAGTAGTTAAACAATGATGGATTCGAATCCAATATTAAGCGGTCTGCGGCGCAGGGGTGGTATTCTCGACGAATTTCTTGCCGTCCCATTTGCCCAGCCATTCTATTTCTTTGCCCGCTTTTTCGTATTTGCGGTAAGCGGCCATAGCGGCCTCTTTGCTTTTGCGGTAGATGGTGATGTTGTTGGGCACCGACTTGATGGTAAAGTAGTATTTGCCTTTGCCCATTGAAAAGTTCTTACGCAATCTCATAATGTTGATTTGGTGAAGTAAAATGGTGAATAACCCTTTTAAAGCGGGTCAGGCTTGCAACAGCCGCACGTTGCGGGCTTCCAGCCCTTTGTCGCTGGCTTCCACTTCGAAGGCAACCGTATCGCCTTTGGAGATTTGGTCTTGGAGGTTCGTCACGTGCACGAACACGTCTTTCTCCATATTGTCTGGCTCGATAAAGCCGTATCCCCGTTTGCGATTGAAAAACTTGACCCTCCCTTTTTTCTGCGGAGTGCCGTCGCCTTGAAAGTAATTTAGAATCTTCTTAAGCATGTTTCCGTCGTTTTATACTGCGGGTTTGATGATTGCAGGATTCATGATTTCGTACAGCCCTAGCTCCCGGCGGCGCTTGAACACGCTGCGTGGCAGCTGGATTTGGCAGTGTTGGTCCAAAAAGAGTAGCGTCACAAATTTTGATGTGGTTTCCAGTACTTTGACTTTTCGGGTTTTTATCTTTCCCATCTGATCAGTTGAAATTAACGTGAATAAGTACAGCCATAGCTGACGATTGAAATTTTTATCCTCCACAGATGAACTCTACGAAGGCGAATCATGTATTAAGGTTGAAATTCGCTGGACGTTGGTGCTGAACGAAGGCAACGGCTAGGGTTAGGGGTGTATCTCCGAAAGATATACAAGTCGAATGTTGCCTGCACCATTTCTATAAAGCGTTCAGTTCCTGTCTATACATATATCTTTACACTATTAAAAACCAATTTCGTGAACAAATAGTTCAATCTGATACCCACTCGGAGATTTTGGCGTAAGCCAGACAGCAAAGGCGCGAAAACATTATACTGCAAAACAAATAACGGCTAACATTTAAACAAGCCCGCCCCGCACCCTGCCCCTATAAAAACCACAAAAGCCCTCATTCACCAAATATACGCATAGCTATTAAAATACAGATATGATCTATTGCAGCTGCTGCTTTACCTCTTCCAGCTGTACTTCCAATTCCCGGATTTGTTCTTCGAGCGCGAATTTCTGTGCCGCATCATAGGCGGTAATGCGGGCTTGCCGGAGGCTGTTGAGTTTGCGCTGCAATAAAGCCGCTTGTTTTTCCAGCCCTTCTTTTTCCGTGTATGGTATCGGAAGCTTTTTGGGTAGCCGTACTTGTTTCGGCGGGGAGGGCAACCGGCAGTGCATCAGCGCGCAATTCGGCAGCTTCCAGCTCTTTTAGCAGTGTTTCCAGTGCGTAGACGACTTGGGTGTAGGCCGCTTCAGCATCTTGCAGGGTGAGCGTGCCCCGCTCCTGATTGCGCCGGGTGCGGTTGAGCTTGGCTTGTTGCGCCAGCAAGTCTGTTTTGAGCGTGCTTTCCTCTTTTAAGGTATCGTCCAGCAAATCAAAAGCGGTGTCGTACGCTTCACGGCCAATCAGCTGCCGTACGCCGGCTTTCAAGTCATCTAATGTCTGTAAGGTCTTGCCCGGGGCACTCATAATACTGTCGTTTGATGGCCCGTGCAAGGTAGCAATTTTTCACGGTCTCCACACCTCCAACGGCTGCACGGGCATGCCGTCGCTCCATTGCCCCATGTAAGAAGCCGTAGGGCCGCAAGCTTTGGCGGTCTCGCAGTGCTGCCCGCTTACCTCGCAGGCGATGATAGCATCCAGGAATTTCCAATAGGCATAATAATCGGCTGCATTTTCTTGGGCGACGCTCTTGGCCCGCCGCAAGGACAAATTGTTGATGCCGCCGTCAAGCTGCGGGTCCAAAGCATAGCATTCGTTGTGGCCGGCGCTTAAGGCCGGGCTGCCGTGCTCGTCGGGGTGTTGCCGGATCAAAAAGCGGTGCGGGGTATGCACGGCCGTTTGATAGACTTTCCGGCCGAGCTCCTCCCCCACTACATAGTCGTTGACACTCACGATGACGCCCAAGCGGGTGGCTGGGTCCATGCCGCTGTAGTCCGCCAACAAGCCGCCTTTCAGCGGGCCGGTGCCGGGGGCGCAAAGCAATGCGCCTTTGGGGTGCGGCAAGCCTAAAGCACGGTAGCGGGCGGCAAGGTGGGCCGCTATCGCCCCGCCGTAGCTGTGGCCGGCCAGGAAAAAGGCGCTGGTATCCGGCTTTACGCGCCCTTCCTCGGTCTGCAGGCGCTCTAGCGCGGCTTGGATGGCAGAAGTCGCGTTGCCTACAAACGCTTTGGAGCCCGGAAACAACAGATTTTTCTGGTAGCGGGGGTAAACCACGATATACCCTTGCCGTACCAAGTGCTTGATCCAGGCCCCGTAAATCATGGGGTTGATCGCGCCGTAACCGTGGTGGAAAGCGATGACCGGCGCGCAGTCTGTTGGCGTTTGCTGCGGCTCAAACAGCCAGTAGCCTTCCGCCTTGCGGGCAAAATCGGAAAACCGGATGTCCTCGCAAACGTAAGCCTGGCCGCCCGGCCCTTCCGCCGGCTGGCTTGGCCCCTGCGGCCCGGTTTCCGCATGAGAGCCGGTGATGGTCAACAGTAATGGAATGAGTAAGTGTATCATAGCTGGAAATAAACGTTAATCAAGGGCAGAAGTTGAGTGCCAACCGGCTGAAAACGCTTGACGCTCTTGCCCGTACGGCATACACAGAGGCATGTTCCACATAATTCCTTACCTTTCTTGCTCATTAACGGATTCTGCTCCAATGATCAAACGCTTTCCACACTACCCACAGTACGACGCGATGGACTGCGGCCCGAGCTGCCTGCGGATGATCGCCCAATACTACGGCCGCCATTATTCCTTGGCACAACTGAGGGAGTACAGCTACGCCGACCGGGAAGGGGTGTCTTTGGAAGGCATTATCGCGGCGGCCGAGCGCATCGGCATGCGGGCACTGCCTGTACAGTTGCCCATGCAGGGTACGGAAAGGGACCAACTCGGCTTGCGGGATGCCCCGTTGCCGCTCATTGCCCACTGGGACCAGAACCATTTTGTAGTGGTGTACAACATGAACCGCAAGCACGTCTGGATAGCAGACCCGGCTGCGGGCAAGCGGCGGCTCACCCGCTTAGCGTTTGAGACGCACTGGTTGAGTAACGGCGATCAGGGCATTGTGCTGCTGCTGGAGCCACAGCCCCGCTTCTACGAAGAAGAGGGCGAAAAAGCAACGGAAAAAGGTGGCCTGCCCTACCTGCTGGCCTACCTCAAGCCATACCGCGCTTACTTTTGGCAGTTGGTGCTGGGGCTGGTGCTGGCGAGCTTATTCCAGCTCCTCTTCCCTTTTCTCACCCAAGCCATCGTGGATGTCGGTATTCAAAACAGCGACCTGAGCTTTATCAACCTGATTTTGCTGGCGCAGTTGATGCTTTTTTTGGGGCGCGTAACGGTGAATATCTTGCGCAACCGTATCCTGCTGCACTTGGGCACCCGCATCAACGTGGCATTGATTGCCGATTTTTTGCAGCAGCTCATGCGCTTGCCCATTGCCTTTTTCGATACCAAAATGACGGGCGACCTGCTGCAGCGCATCGGCGACCACCGGCGGATTGAGCAATTCTTGACCCATTCTTCCCTCAGTTTCCTGTTTTCGGCCTTTAGTTTGCTAGTCTTCGGCATTGTGCTGTGGGTGTACGACGGGACGGTTTTCCTAATTTTCCTGATCAGCAGCTTGCTGTACTTTGGCTGGATCTGGTGGTTTTTGCAGCGCCGGCAAGTCGTGGACAACGCCCGCTTCAAGGACTTGTCCGACAACCAAAGTGCCCTGATCGAGCTGGTGCAAGGCATGCCGGAAATCAAGTTGCAAAACAGCAGCCGCAAGCGCCGTTGGCAGTGGCTGGGCATTCAGAACCGCCTGTTCCGTACCAACCTGAAAGCCTTGGACATTGAGCAGGCACAGGATGCCGGCACTTCGGTGATTTCGCAGCTGAAAGACATTTTGATCACGATACTTACCGCCAAGCTGGTTATCTACGGGGAAATCACCCTGGGTATGATGCTGGCCGTGCAGTTTATCATCGGGCAGATCAATGTGCCGCTCAGCCAGCTGGCCGAGTTCATCCGCCGCTGGCAGGACGCCAAGCTCAGCCTTGCCCGCCTGATGGAGGTGCAGCAGACCGCCCCGGAGGAAACCGAAGCAGAGGGCGATTACCAGCTGGACGAGCTGCCGGAACAGAAAGATATCACGATCGAAGGGCTGGGCTTTCAGTACAACCCCCTTTCGGAAAAAGTGCTGGGCGGCATCCACTTGCAGATACCGCAGGGGAAAGTCACGGCTATTGTAGGCGTGAGCGGCAGCGGCAAAACCACCCTGGTCAAGCTGCTGCTGGGGTTCTACCCGCCTACAGAAGGCCGCATCACCGTGGGCGGGCGGGACCTCGGGAGCATCCGAAAATCCATCTGGCGGGCCCACTGCGGGGCGGTGCTGCAGGATGGCTTCGTCTTTTCGGACACCATAGCCAACAACATAGCAGAAAGCAGCTACCGCATCGACAAAGAGCGCCTGCGGGAAGCGGTGCGCCTGGCGAACCTGCAAGATTTTGTAGAAAGCCTGCCGCTACGCTACAACACGCAGATCGGCGCCAAAGGCAACGGCATCAGCCAAGGGCAGCGGCAGCGCCTGCTCATCGCCCGCGCCATCTACAAGCAACCGGACTTCCTGTTTTTGGACGAAGCCACCAACGCCCTTGATGCCAACAACGAGCGGGAGATCGTCGACAGGCTCGAAGGCTTCTTCGCCGGCCGTACCGTGGTGGTGGTAGCCCACCGTTTAAGCACCGTGCGGCAGGCCGACCAAATTGTGGTGCTGGAGCAGGGCCGGGTTGCCGAACGGGGCACCCACGACGAGCTGGTGCAACAAAAAGGAGCGTACTATCAATTAGTCAAAAACCAATTAGAACTCGGCCAATAATATGCCAACCCCATCTCATCCCGGACAAGAGGAGCCCCGCTTAGCGCGCGGCCGTGACGATGTGCAGCGGATGCTTGGCAAGCCCCCCGGCTGGGCGCTGCGTTGGGGCATTACAGCTGTCTTTCTGGCAGTGGTGCTACTGCTCTTCCTCGCTTGGCTGATCCGCTACCCGGACACGGTAGCGGCGCGGGTAGTACTGACCACCGCCCAACCGCCGGTACGTCTTTTGGCAGAGCAGCGCGGCCGTCTACAGTCGCTGCGCGTGGCCGACGGGGAGGCCGTGGAACGCGGGCAGGTAGTAGCTATACTGCAAAACACCGCACGCACGGCGGATGTGCTCCGGCTGGAGCGGTGGTTGCAAGGAGGCGAGACCGCCCCGCCCGCGGGCTTATCCGTCGGCATACTGCAGTCCCTCTACGCACAACTGCTGCGGCAGTACGAGGACTACGGTTACTTTCAGCAACGCACGGATGTAGAGGCACGGCTTGTTTCCCTGCGTGAGCAAATACACTACCGGGAGGCGCTAGACAGCACCCTGACGCAAAAGCGCCGCGCCCTGCAACGGGAAGTGGAGCTCGCCCGGCAAAACCTGGACCGCAACCAGGCGCTGGCCGAAAGCGGCAACCTCAGCCAAGTCGACTTGGAGCAAACGGAAGCCGACCTGCTGCGGGTAGAGCGGCAGTTGGAAGACGTACGGGCGGAATTGTTGCAGAACCAGCTGCGCATGGAGCAGCTGCGCGCCGAACGTATACGGCTAGGGCAATCTCAATCCAACGAAAGCGTCGAAAAAAGCCTGCAATTGCAAGAGACGCGGGCCACCCTGGACGCGGCCCTGCAAGACTGGAAGCAGCGCTTTCTGTCTATTTCGCCCATCGCCGGGCGGGTGAGCATGCGGGAAAAGCTGGTGGAAGGGCAGTACTTGGAAGCCGGGCAGTTGCTCATGACTATCGTGCCGCAAGGCGATACGGCCCGGATACTGGCGCGGGGCTATTTGCCGGTACGCAATTCCGGGCGGGTGGAAGCCGGCATGCGCGTGAACATGTTTTTGGATGCGTACCCCCAGCAGCAGTTCGGCGC